>JAURHO010000054.1 GCA_030833265.1 Crocinitomicaceae bacterium
TTCGGCAGCCATGAGCATTTGCTCGCGGGTGTCGCGTCTGATGAGTATGGCAGAGGATCCTTGTGATTTAACTTCGATATAGAATCCGTTTCTTAAACGAGCGGGTTTTGTTGGTGGTCTTCCCATTATTAATTTGGTTAAAGTTTGATAAGAGTTGACAATATAACTATTAATTTGGACAATTGTTGTGTTTTTGTCAAAAATCATGCCTAATTCAATTCGAGGCAAAGCACTAACTTTGCGGCATGATTCAGTTAGACCGTCTTGGATATTTTTTACCTCAAGGGCATTTGTTTGCCAACGTTAACCTTCAAATTAATAAAGGCGACAAAGTCGGATTAGTTGGAAAGAACGGCGCTGGAAAGTCCACCCTACTGCGCATTCTATCTGGTAAAATTCAAGCAACAGAAGGTCAAATTCATCACCCTAAGAATTTGAAATTTGGCTTTCTTACCCAAGACATTCATATAGATGTCCAAAAAAGTGTTTATGACTTTTTGTTTTATTCAAATGAATTACTCAATCAAATAAGACAGCGCCTCGATGAGATCAATGAACAACTCATTACACGCACTGACTACGAATCTGAGAGTTATTTGGCTTTACTCGATGAACTCAATGAACTCAATCACAGTTTCAATGTACACGATGGCTATCAATGGGAAGAAAAAATCAAGGCTACTCTCGAAGGACTCGGATTTTCAGAACTTGATCAACAGAAAAACATTGCGCAATGCTCAGGGGGCTGGAAAATGCGTGCTGAACTTGCGAGAATCTTGGTCAATCAGCCAGATATTTTACTACTCGATGAACCTACCAACCACCTCGATATATTATCGATTAGTTGGTTAGAAACATATTTGCAACGCTTTGATGGTGCTGTCATATTGATTTCTCACGACCGTTTATTCTTAGATAATGTTACGACGAGAACTTTAGAAATCTCGAGGCAACAAATTTTCGACTTCCCTTATCCTTATACGAAATACAAGGAACTGCGGGCTGAAGAGCTTGAGCGACTAGAACATGCCAAAAAGCAACAAGACAAAGACATCAAGCACGCCGAAGAACTCATCGAGAAATTTCGCGCCAAGAAAAACAAGGCAGCCTTTGCACAATCGTTGATCAAGAAACTTGAGAAAACCGATCGCATTGAAATAGAAAAAGATCAAGTTGCAAGACTAAAATTACGCTTCCCATTGGCGGTTCAACCAGGGAAATGGGTGTTAGAAGTGGCGCAATTAGGTAAAAAATATGACGAGCGCCAGCTTTTTAAAGAAGTCTCTATCACAGTAGGGCGCGGAGAAAAGATTGCCTTGCTTGGCCCCAATGGCGTTGGAAAGTCAACACTTTTAAAAGCCATCATGGGTACGATTGAGCACGAAGGAACCGTCGCACTCGGACACAATGTCAGTATCTCCTATTTTGCCCAAGATCAGGCAGAAAAGCTCGACCCGAAGCTCAGTATTTTTGAAACCGTAGATCAGATTGCCAAAGGAGATTTACGCAAAGACTTGCGCAGTATCCTCGGGGCCTTCCTCTTCTCTGGGGAAGATGTCGATAAAAAAGTAGCCGTACTTTCTGGAGGAGAACGAACGCGCTTGGCGCTGTGCTGCCTGCTCTTGAGTCCATCTAATTTCCTAATTCTTGATGAACCTACCAACCACCTTGATTTACAAAGCAAGGAAGTGCTGAAAGAAGCGCTGTCCCATTACGAGGGGACTTTTATTATTGTATCGCATGACCGCGAATTTGTCGATGGCCTAAGTAATCGGATTTGGGACATCGAAAATCAGCAGATCCTGATACACCACTTTAATTTACAAGAATATCTGGACTACAAAATGCAGAAAAATGTAAGTCCGTCAGGTAATAAAGAAAAGGAACAGGCAAAAAACACAAACAAGAAAGAACCCGAAACGCCTATCAATTCAACACCAATAAAACCAAAATTTGACAAGGCCAAACAGAAATTGGAACGCGAAATCAGTAACCTCGAGCAACAAATTGAGCAGCAAGAGCGTTTATTGACTGAAATTGAAAACGAATTGGGCGAACTTGACTACGAAGACAAGCAACGCTACAATCAGGTTTTAAATCGTTACGAAACAGAAAAAGCTAATTTGGAGGCGCGCTACCAACAATGGGAGCTCAAACAAAATGAGCTTTTAGAAGCGTAAAAACTTTTAATTTTAACACGTGAAGACACTTGTATTTTTACTCTTGGGTTTACTTTTGCTCTCTGCGAAGTGCAAGCAGCAAAATCAAAATCCGGTGCCTTTTGTTCCTGTCGATGTAACGATAGATATTCAACTACCAAGCTACAGTGACCTGCAAGGTGTTGGTGGCTGGACCTACATCAACGGTGGCTCACGTGGCATCATTGTTTACCGACGCGGCATTGATGATTTCGTAGCATTTGATCGACATTCACCCGCAGACCCTGATGGCACTTGTACGACACCCTTATTTCCAGAAGCTCAAAACTTCTTGCAATTAAAAGACACCTGTAATAACGCTGTTTTCTCTTTGTATGATGGCTCTCCGGTCAGCAACTGCATCTATGGTTTGAGACAATATGCAACCCAATTTAACGGCAATAACTTATTAAGAATTTACAACTAACATGGCAGATATCAAAGTAACCATCATCGACCGCGAAGGACAAGAACACGTATTAGAAGGCCCTACAGACATGAACATGAACATTATGGAATTGTGTAAAGCCTATGAACTACCTGTAAAAGGCGAATGCGGTGGCATGGCGATGTGCGCCACTTGTCAATGTTATTTAGAATCTGAAACAGACTTGCCCGAACAAAGTGATGCAGAACTCGATATGCTTGATCAAGCGTTTTTTGTTAAAGGCAATAGTCGTTTGGGTTGCCAAATTCAACTCGATGAAAGCATCGACGGTATCGTCTTGAGACTCGCGCCGGAACAAGACTAATTGAGTCTTGCAGCAAAAACCTTTCTAAATTTCTCGACCTTAGGGCGAACTACCGCCTGACAATAAGGGTTTCCAGGATTATTCTCAAAGTAGTTGTGGTGGTAATCTTCTGCCTCAAAATAATTATTAATCTCTACTATCTGAGTCACGATTTTTTGATCCCAAACTTTTTCGGCTTCAAGTTTATTCAAATACTTTAAAGCAAGTGCTTTCTGTTCTTCATTATGATAGAAGATCACAGAACGGTATTGCGTCCCGATGTCATTGCCCTGACGATTCAGTTGCGTTGGGTCATGTACAAACCAAAAAACTTCTAACAATTCTTCGTAGGAAACTATCTTCGGATCAAAAACCACTTGAGCCACTTCAGCGTGTCCTGTCTTTCCTGTACAAACTTCTTGATAGGTAGGGTTTTGTTTTTGTCCTCCGGCATAACCAGGCACTACAGAAATAACACCTTTCATGTCCTTAAAACAAGCTTCGATGCACCAGAAACATCCGGCGCCAAATGTGGCAGTTTGCGTTGGTGCCGTCATGTTTTTTTCTTTTTCAGAAGGATTACTTGCCTTACTCGGCTCGAAATTTAATGCGGCCGAATTTACACAATATCTTAAACCTGTGGGCTTCGGGCCATCTTCAAAAACATGTCCTAAATGTGCTTGACAATTCGCGCATTTGATTTCGGTGCGCACCATGCCATGGGAGCGATCAATTTGCTTACTGACATTTCCATTGACTAATACATCATAAAAGCTCGGCCACCCAGAACCTGAATCATATTTGGTGTTGCTTTCAAACAAAGGTGCGTCACAAGCTACGCAAATGTAGGTACCCGTCTCGTGGTGATCCCAGTATTTTCCGGTAAATGGCCTTTCTGTACCGCCATTGACGACATAACAAACATTTTCTGGCAAAGCCCTTCCATTGAAAGAATTGGTGTTCTGCGCATCTTTTTCTTTGTCTCCTTCTTGCCCGCAGGCGTTTAAACTGAATAGCATAAATAGATAAACTAAGTATTTCATGAAAAGATAACAAAAAAGAACCCTAATGGTTTAATCCGACTAATTTTGCGGCGTGATTAAATCCTATCCCAAAGATTTCTGGCTACTGAGCGCAAGCATGTTTTGCTTTATGTTGAGCTTCAATTTGATTTTACCAGAAATGAATCAGTTTATCAGTGACTTAGGTGGAGCTGCGTTTAAAGGAAGTATCATCTTCCTGTTTTCAATTGCAGCAGGTATCTCTAGACCTTTTGCTGGAAAGTTAGCCGATGTCATTGGAAGAAAGCGCACCATGAACATCGGTTTGGGTATCACTATTCTAGTGAGCTTGGCTTATCCGTTTACAAGAACCATTGGGCTTTTGTTTGCGCTGAGATTTATACATGGCCTGAGTGCAGGTTTTAGTCCGACAAGTCCTACTGCTTTATTGACTGATTTATTGCCGTCTAAGCGCCGTGGTGCCGCTATGGGCATTTGGGGAACTGCAATTTCTCTCGGCATTGGCGTCGGACAATCTTTAGGATCTTTGATCTTTAGCTACAGCAATTACGACACGCTCTTTTTAAGTGCAGCAGCTTTCGGTTTTATAGCAGTCATTTTTAGTGCATTTATCAAAGAAACACTCCCTGAAAAACAAGCCTTTAGTTGGTCTTTGCTTCGTTTAAAGACCGCAGATGTCATTGAAAAGCCTGTAAAACCAGCCGCGCTGATTATGTTTCTAACAGCCATCAGTTCAGGCGTCATATTTGTACTTACCCCAGATGTTTCTGCCTACTTAAATATTGAAAACAAAGGCTATTTCTTCGGGATTTACGTCTTAACAACTATCATTATGCGTTTGTTTTTCTCCTCGTTATCTGACCGCATAGGCCGAGAGCAAACACTTTTTATCGGTTGTATTTTTCTGATCACCAGCATGATACTCTTGGCACTCGCCGAAACGCAATTAAGCTATACCATTGCTGCGGGCGTATTTGGATTGGCAACAGGAGTTTCGAGTCCTACCCTTTTTGCGTGGACAGCAGATTTGAGCTTACCTGAGCGCCGAGGAACTGGTTCTGGCACGATGTTCATTGCACTTGAAGCAGGAATTTTGTTTGGTTCCGGAATGACGTTTATTTTCTATAACAATACCCTACAAAGCGCCCAACTGATCTTTTACATAGCCGCCGCTTTTGCACTTATGGCATTACTTACACTCGTGTTTCAACTCAGAAGAAAACGGCTTAATGGTGTTGATTCAGATAGCGCCTCACTAAATAATGCCCCAAATAAATCAAGGGTGTAAGTAGAATAGCAATCAGCATCTTGAGAATGTAATTGGTTGGCGCCACTTCAAAATAGGTTTCTAGGGTCATGGCACCTGGCAATACAAAGCCAATATATAAGACAATATAAGAATCGATGAGTTGAGAGATCATCGTGCTTCCGGTACTGCGCAACCAAATGAATTTATTGCCCGTTCGCTGCTTGATTTTTTCAAATAGAAAAGCATCGAGTAATTGAGATACTAAGAAAGCAACTATACTTCCTACAATTACTGCTTGTGCTTGTCCAAAAACCAAATTATAGGCAGCATTCGTTGCCAATTTTGAACCTGGAATTTCATGAGCAGGAATGGACATTGAAATACCCACAATTAAAAAACAATAAGCAATAAGCGCTGAAGTAATCCAGGAAAGACGCCTAACCGCTTTTTGGCCGTAAAATTCATTCATGAGGTCTGTAAGGAGAAACACAACAGGCCAAGGCAAAATACCAATGATAGTAATAAAAGGACCAAATTGCTTGCCGAAAAAGTGCCAAGAAAGTGGGATTTGAATGAGTTTGTTACTGATTAATTCAGCAGTAACTGCATTTGTTATAAATAGGCCTGCCAAGGCTATAAACAACCATTGGCGACGTTCATTGAGTTGCGCTTGATCCATGCTCAAAAGTAAGGAAATTATGGCGCGCCGTAATCGAGTCTTTTGGTTTTGATGTAGCGCTGAATGTAATACTGAGAAGTTTTAAAATTATCGATGCGCACACCTGTATTGGCGGAATGAATGAATTTGATGGCATCAGGTGTAACTTCTACTACCAAAGCCACATGCCCTACGGCGGTTGAATGCACATTGCTTCCTTTGAAAAACATGAGATCCCCGGGTTGTACATCTGAGAGTTTAACGGTGGTGCCCAATTCAGCTAAACCATAACTTGTGCGTACAAGATCAAAACCGAAATTACCAAAAATATAATTGATAAAACCAGAGCAATCAAAACCCGAAGGAGTCGTACCTCCATAGCGATACGGCACCCCTAAAAAACTTTTTGCATAGTTGATAATGGCATCAACTTGCGGGTCATTTTTTGGAGTTGGTGTTTGTGCGCTTACCTGATTCTGGAGTTGAAGCAAGAAGAGCAGAAAAAAGATGCGGAGAAATTTCATTTTCTGACGTCTGTTGCAAAAATAATAATTATTTTCGAATGTTCATTCAAGTAAACAGATGCCCAATATTGAAAATCAAGCACTTAACAAATTATACTACAGCATCGGCGAGGTCGCTGAGCTCTTACATGTAAATGCTTCATTGCTAAGATTTTGGGAGAAAGAATTTAACCTAGCGGTTTCAAAAAAGAACAAAAAGGGCAATCGCCTTTATACAGTCAAGGAAATTGAAAAAATTCAGCGCATTTATCAATTTGTAAAAGTTGAGGGCTACACACTTGAAGGCGCCAAAAAAGCGTTAAAATCGAAGGTAAATCATAGTGCTCAAGTAATTGAAGCAAATAAATTCATCAAAGAAAATCAAAGCAAGCCAAACGCAACCCAAAGCAATATCAATGCGCAAGAGCTGATTTCCAAATTGGTGCACATCAAGAACAGATTGCTTGTGCTTTCTTTTGACAACGAAAGTCAAACTGAAATTAAAAGTTCGACCCAAGAAGCCCAAGTTTTTCAAGAGATTAAAAATGATCCTGTTTCAACTTCCGAAGCACCTGCCGCACCAAAAACTGTTGCACCAAAACCAAAAGCTGCCCCTCGCCCTAAACCAGCAAGCAACGAAGGCCCTACACTTTTTGATTTTTAGTAATCAGATTTTTTTTCAGGAGAATCAAAAATGGGTAGCGCAAGGCACTCCAAATAACTAGCCTAATTGAATAGTTTTTCAAAATAAGGGCGCACCATAGTCATCCGAGATCCATACCACGAGCACATTTCGCCATCGATCAGCATGATTTTAGATTTCGGAAAGCGCTGTTGAAAAAACGCAAGATGATCATGCTTAAATGGAAAAGGTTCTGAGCTTAAGAAGATGAATGATGGCGCTTCTTGGTCGGTTTTCATTGCTGTTTGCCACTCCTCAAGACTCGGATAGCGTGGCAATTCACAAGCATTTATAAATCCAGCTTTTTCGAGCAATGCATTGATATATGTTTTTTGACCAACAATATACGCCGGATCTTGCCAGATAAAATACAAAAAAGACTGGCCCTTTCCAACAGAAGAAAGCGCCATGAAATCCTGTTCTATTTCAGCGATGAGTTGCTTGGCTTGCTGTTCTTTATTTACCGCCTTTCCGATCGTGCTTAAGGCCAGTAAAGCGCCTTCAATATCTACAATGTCTGTAAGTAATACTTTAAATTCTTGCTGTAATTGCTCAATATCCTCTTTTGTATTTTCCTCTTTGTTGGCAATAATGAGATCTGGCTGAAGTTGCTTTATCGAGTTGAAATTCAATTGCTTGGTGCCTCCTACTCTGGTTTTGGTTTCAAACCACTCTTTAGGATGCACGCAGAATTTGGTAATCCCGACTACCTCATGAGTCAGACCTAGCGCCCAGAGGTATTCAGTTAAAGAAGGAACCAACGAGACAATACGCATATGACTTGAAAACTATGATTTGGCAGCAATCACATCGTAACGAGATACAATATGATGCTTTCCATCTGGCAATTCTACGAGTACAGCCGGCGTATTTTTATTGATGAGCTTACAGACGTCTTCAAGTGCTGTGTTGGCTTTAACGATAGGGAAAGCAGGCAACATAATTGAAGAAATTGGCGCATCGCGCAGCGCAGGATTGTCTACCAATAATTGGTATACATGGCTGTCGTCAATTGAGCCTACAAAACCACCGTCTTTGAGCACCGGAATCTGAGAAATTCCAAAATTGCGCATTTTAGAAATCGCATGAGACACCAACTCTTCGGCATAAACTGAAACCAAAGGTTTGTCGGCATGTTTGGCAACTAAATCGGCGGCCGTGAGTACTTCTTCTTCTAAAAAACCGCGTTCGCGCATCCATTCGTCATTGAATATTTTTCCGACATAACGACTGCCATGATCGTGAAATAAAACAACCACAAAATCATCTTTGGTAAGGTGAGCCTTCATTTGCAAGACTCCTTTGATGGCAGAACCTGCCGAGTTTCCGACAAAAATCCCTTCTTCACGGGCCAATCTTCGGGTGTAAACCGCTGCATCTTTGTCAGTGACCTTTTCGAAATGATCGATTAAAGAGAAATCGACATTGGCTGGTAAAATATCCTCCCCGATTCCTTCAGTGATGTACGGATAGATTTCATTTTCGTCGAAGATGCCTGTTTCTAAATATTTTTTGAAGACAGATCCATAAGTATCAATGCCCCAAATTTTAATGTTTGGGTTCTTTTCTTTGAGGTATTTTGCTACACCTGAAATGGTGCCACCCGTACCAACACCAACCACAAAATGCGTGATTTTTCCGTCGGTTTGTTCCCAAATTTCAGGTCCAGTTTGCTCGTAATGCGCCTGTCTATTTGACAAATTGTCATATTGGTTGACATACCAAGAATTCGGAATTTCAGTAGCTAGTCTTCTAGATACAGAATAATAAGATCTCGGATCTGTAGGCTCTACGGCCGTAGGACACACCACTACTTCTGCGCCAACAGCTCTTAGAATGTCCATTTTTTCTTTGGACTGCTTGTCGTTGAGTACGCAGATGAGTTTGTATCCTTTAATGATACAAGCCAAGGCCAAGCCCATACCCGTATTCCCAGAGGTACCTTCTATTACTGTTCCTCCCGGCTTTAAAATCCCAGCTTTCTCGGCATCTTCGATCATTTTAACTGCCATCCGATCCTTTACAGAATTCCCTGGATTCGTTGTTTCAACCTTAGCTAACACAAGGGCCGGAATATCTTTTGTGATTTTATTGATGCGGACAATTGGCGTATTGCCAATGGTTTCGAGGATATTGTTATAAATTTTCATATTGGAACTTTGAACAAAGTTAGTCATCTAGTTGAATTCACTAATTTTAAAGCATGTTAAAATATCAGCATTTCCTTTTTTCGATGCTTCTTGCTTGCCTCGTCAGCGCTCAAACAAGCACACCATTGAGTCCAATTCTTCCCACTCCTGCAGTTTATCAGCGTGTAAATGGGCAATTTGTTTGCAGTGGATCCCTGCTAGTCGATCCTTCTCAAATCAATCCGCAATTATTGCAATCCTTCAAAGATCTTGCTGCTTGGAGTTGCGGTTTAAGCATCGCGCCTCATGTTCAAAATCCAATGCTGACATTTAAAAAATTGACCAACGTCAAGCAAGATTCTTACAGCATTAATATCTCGGATCGGATTGTCATTTCCTACTCGTCAGATGCCTCTTGTTTTTACGCCATGACCTCTTTGCTTCAACTCTGCAAGAAAACTGATCAGCAGTTTGTTTTTCAGCAGTGCTTTGTAAAAGATTACCCACAATTCCAATGGCGCGGCCTACACTTGGATGTTTCTAGACATTTCTTTACCGTGGCGGAAGTCAAGCGTTTTATTGATTTAATGGCTTATTACAAATTCAACACCCTTCATTGGCACCTCACCGATGACCAAGGTTGGCGCATTGAGATCAAAAAATACCCTTTATTGACAGAGGTCGGTGCATTTCGAGATTCTACCGTGAATCAGCACTATACTACAATGCCTCGTACTTATGACAAAACTAGATACGGCGGCTTCTATACGCAAGAAGAAGTCAAAGATGTAGTCGCTTATGCCCAAGCAAAGTTTATTGAAATTATACCCGAAATTGAAATGCCCGGGCATGCGCGCGCGGCCTTAGCTGCTTATCCGCAGTATTCTTGTACCGGAGAAAAACACGGTGTAGAAGGGCTTTGGGGCATTTTCGATGATATTTTTTGCGCCAAAGAAGAAAGCATCTTGTTTTTGCAAGATTTATTGACAGAAATCATTCCGTTGTTTCCGTCGAGCTATGTGCATGTTGGCGGAGATGAAGCGCCCAAAACGCGCTGGAAAAGTTGCCCCAATTGCCAGGCGATTATCAAAGAAAAAGGACTTCATGATGAGCACGAACTGCAAAGTT
>JAURHO010000055.1 GCA_030833265.1 Crocinitomicaceae bacterium
TGTAAGCACCAGTTGTTGCAGTAAATACGGCATCTGTTTGGTCTTGAGCACCAATATTTTCTACAATTCCTGAGAAAGCAACTTCAGTAACTTGAGATTGTGGCACTTGGTAGTAAGCCAAACGCTCAGCCCAGAAACCAGTTGAACCCCAGAATACGCTGTTTAACTTAACGTCATTTGCTTCTGGTACGTATAATTCTACGTCGTCAACAGCCCAATACCAACCCCAATAATCGTTGTCATTGTAGTAGAATTGGATTTTAACTTGTGACTGACCACCAGCAACTGAAGAGATATCAATTACCGTAACTTCTGGGTTACCAGAGTTTTGGTTAGGTGTGCTGTAAGAAGTTTCGTCAGAAATTAAGAATTCAGTCCAGGTAGCACCGTTGTCACCAGAAACGCGGATACCACGTGTGTCATGCCACCAACGGAAGTTATGGTTGTATTTAACCTTAACAACGCTGTGTGCTGAACAATCGATAGGGGTAACGTTTGTTGCAGTTGTGATGATTGGTGTTCCGTCTTGATCACCAGTGTTGTTGGCATCAGAGTTCACAAACAAGAAACCGTTCGCAGCTGTTGGTGCACCGAATGGGCTAAGGGCTGAAACTGGAATTGAGTTTGGTGTGTTGATGATGTGCCATTGCTCTGGGTTAGAACCAGTGCTTGCAATTGCCCAATGTGAAGCAGTTGAGAAATCATCAGACCAAATTGTAGTTGCCTTCGCATCAGCTGAAGGTTTGTGCGAAACGCTAGATCCTACTTCAAAAGAAGCTTTTTTCTCTAAACGCGGCGCATTGACGCTTTTCACTTGCGCGTGAAAAGTTCCTGCTGCCATAACGGCAAGGAAAGAAACGTAAAGTTTTTTCATTTTAAATAATTTAGATAGAATTGACACAAATATAAGCAATACAACATTTATTCTCAAGAAAAGGTTCTTGATTAATGATTGCGATGCAGTAAAAAGGCTGCTAATTCTAAAAATGGAGTTTTTGAACTGATATTTTGTAGTTCATCAAGTGCCTGGAGAGCCGATGAGTGAAAGGTCTCCATTTGATTTTGGCAATAAGCTTTTGCACCAATTTGCGTGTAAAGATCTTGCGCAAATTTGACTTTTAATTCAGGGTCTTGAATTTCATTAAGTTTGACGAGTTCAACTTTTTGACGCTCATTCGCTAAACTATTGGCGGCAATAGAAAGCAAGGTCTTTTTATTTGCGAGTACATCGCCTCCGATTTGTTTGCCAACCGCAGCGCTTTCACCAAATAAATCGAGTAAGTCGTCTTGAATCTGAAAAGCGAGACCTAACTGCACACCAAATTGATAAATGTGGGCAGATGATTGCGCATTAGCGCCCCCAATAATGGCACCCATTTGCAGTGCACAACCAAGCAATACAGAGGTTTTAAGGCGGATCATTTCGATGTATTCAGCTTCACTCACATTGGACCTTTGTTCAAAGTCCATGTCCATTTGTTGTCCTTCACAAACCTCTATGGCCGTCTGATTAAAGACTTCAAAAAGAGCCTTTAAGGTGCTCGGTTCGTAGGAAGCTAAACATTGGTAAGCTTTTACAAGCAATACATCACCTGAAAGGATAGCAATATTCGAATTCCATTTTTCATGAACTGTTGCCTGCGCTCTGCGCAACGGGGCATTGTCCATGATGTCGTCATGTATTAAAGAAAAATTGTGAAATAACTCAACGGCTAAGGCGGCTTGAATTCCTTCTTGAGCCTGAGCTCCAAAGGCTTCTGTTGCCATTAGGGTAAGAATAGGACGCATCCTTTTACCACCAAGGGTCATGAAATAACGAAGCGGATCGTAGAGGTTATTTGGATCTTGAGGCAATGAGAAATTTGCAACAGCTTCTTCTACCAGGCGCGTATATTTTTCCAAATTTGTCATAGCTTCAAAACACGAGGTCTGCAAAAAAGTTTAGTTAGAGCCACCTAAAGATGTCATCAAAGAGGCGTTTTCCCCATGGCGTTGAGCCATATTCCTTTTCAATTTTAGCGCGCAATTCTTCAATCGTGAAAATTTTATTTTTCCCTGGGTTCAATAAAAGTTCCTCTCTTTTGGGCGCAATGGTTTCGATTTTCTTGGCAAAATAAACAATGCCACCATCTTCAGTGGCTAAGCCTAGAATGGTGCCAGGAAGCCCGCAAAAACCTTCTGGCCCAACAGATGGAACCAGCATTGGCGTATACCAAGCATAGAGCCGCGTGGAGTCGTTTTTTTGGTAAATCGCTTTGCGACACTCATAACCGCATATGGATCTTTTACTATCTGTAATTTTCCAGGTGCGCTCAGGCAAACTATCTTGTACAAAAACATTTTGGCCAAAAACAGCCAGCATCATGAGTTGTTGAGACTGTGCTAAATTTTGCGCATAGGCATTTTTGGTAGTCAACCAAGCCATTTCTTCAGGCTGATTCATAGGGGCAACCTGAAATAAAGAAGCAGTGTCATTGAAATACAAATAGAAGGGTTCAATTCTGATTTTGTTTTCTTCGGTGACAAAACGCTTCATGCGCTCATCTTTAAAACGTTTTTCAAGATTGGTGCGTCTTTCAAACGTGATTTTACCAGCATGGATATATTCTGTTTGCGCCCAAACCTGCAGACTGAGCAACAGGGCACTAATGCCACATACGAAATTCTTCTTCACGGGTCTTGTTGTTATTGAATTTATAAGTGAGTCTGAGCAAGAAATAGCGCGAAATAATTTTGGTGAAATTATCGGTAATCATGTTGCTATTTACGGTGCGCTGCAAATTGATGTTTTGATTCAAGAGGTCATTGATTGAAAATCCGAGAATCAGATTTTGGTTGTTCAAGAATGCTCTTTGTAATTCTAAATCGATAATGAGGAAGTCTTTGTTGTAAGATGCCGCACGCCCTCGGTTGAGTGTATAATTGATATCCCATTTAAATCTGAATTTAGCAGGCAAGCGCCAATCACCAGTGGTAGAATAATTGAGCGTTGAATAGGGCTGATTCGAAAAACTATTCAAGGTCGTCATGGGATTGACATACGTGTAATCGGTGCCAACAGATAATTCCAGGCTATCAAGGGTTAATTCGATAGAGAAAGCACCATTGAGGGTAGTTGTGGTGGTGGTGTTTTTCAGGCCATTTATAAAGTTGTTTGACTTCAAATAAGTGGCATTGAAACTTGGTTCGAGTGAAACCTTGCGGTTTAAAATTGGATAACCCCCACCGGCATAAACAGTGGCAAATACATTGCCATTCACATTTACAGTTTTTGATACGGTGCGTCCAAGGGCATCAAAATAAGTGCTATTGGCAAACGCATTTTGCGTAAATGTGGCATTACCACCCGACCAAAAATAACGACCTGTCATGGCTTGCCAAACGTTTCCATTAAAGTTGAGTTGGTGTTGGTAGTTTGGTTTCAAGTCTGGATTTCCTTCTTGAATACGGTTCGGATTGGTGTTGTCGCGAACAGGTTGTAAGTCATTGGCACTTGGCGGAGCAGAGTAGGTGTTATAGCGAATATTGAAGCGCTTGGCCATACTTGGCTTGAACTGGTAAGAAAAGGTTGGCAAGAAGTTCGATATATTCTGATCAATAATGGCACCCGAAAATTGGTTCGTATTGGCAATTTGGATATTTCGGTAACCTAGACCACCTGTCAGTTTATGATTTTTGTAGGTGTAGTTCAATAAAACAGTCCCGCGCTGCTGAAAACGTTGGTTCTGAAAATCATTAGTAAAAAGACTGTCGATTACCGTAAATTGCGTAGAGAGCAAATCTTGGTTGTAGGTATAGCGCTGCTGACCAGACTGTCCCATTTCGAGATAGTATTCAGAGGTGAGCATCCAGCTTTTAGAAAGCGGTTCTGAATAAGTCAAGGTCGTGTAGTGCGTTGTTGAATTGTTATTGTTGGTTTTTCTTTGGTCAATGACCGTATCTAAAAACTGATTGGTGGTATTTGTTTTGAGACTTCCCGTCGAATTATTCTGACTAGAGTTAAGGATATATTTTAATTCAAGTTCGCGGTCTGGCTTGCCGAATTTTCTCTTAAGCGAAGCTTCTGAGCGGCTGCTTAAACCTTTAGAAACGTAAGTATTGTTGACGTTCGTGAGTAGGTAAGTGTTGAAACCGTTATTGAGGAACTGATTGATAGAAGTGTTGTCTTGTTCGCCCCCATCAATTTGTAAGTTCGGCTTCAATTCTAATTTTGTCAAAGAATCGATGTCAACGGTTAAAGTCATATTCAAACGATGAGAATTTGACAGCGTACGATTATTTGCTGAATCTTTGGTGTAGTAAGAACTATCGGCCAGAAAATACTGAGACTGACTAGATGAATTGGCTTGCAGTGTGCTTTCGTAATAGGCATAATTCATGCCGAGTTTCACTTTCTTCGATAGACGGTCATTGTAATAAACACCAGTTTTGAGCGTTTGCGGAATTCCGGAGCGATTTCCTTTTGAATCGCGGTCCCAGAAGTTGAGCCCAGAATCGTTGCGCTCGTTGTCGAGGCCAAATTTATTCATGTCGCCGAAGCCAAAGCTCGATTTAGGCGTATTGGAAGCCAACATGAACACTGAAATTTTCTGGGTCTTGTTGAATTTATTGTAGAGCAACTCACTTTCATAGAAGGCTTTGTCTGAAGGCCCTTGATTGAAATCAGAAGCCAATGCAGCTTTCCCGAAATACCCTTTCTTGGCTTCGTCTTTGAGCTTTAAATCCAGGACCTGTATTTTGTCATCTTGGCCAGCTGCAGCATCTTCATTTTTCTTTTCATAAACCTGCACAGACTCTACGCCTTTTGCGGCTAAGTTCTTGGTGGCAATTGTGGGGTCCGAGCCAAAAAACTCATCGCCATCCACCAATACTTTACTAATTTCTTTTCCTTGTGAAGTTAAAGAGCCGTCGTCTTCGACTTTAATTCCAGGCAATTTCTTGAGTAAATCTTCCACAACAGCATTTTCAGCCACCTTAAAAGAGTCAGCCACAAACACCAAAGTATCCCCATTGAAATACATGGCGTTGCGGTTGCGCGTCACCACAATATCCTTGACTTCCTGAATTTTAGGAAACAAGCGAATATCGGGAAGATCGAATGTAGTTTTCTGCTTCGAGGCCATGATGTAGATACTTCTTGGCGTCCAATTCTGATGCTCCACAACCACCTGAAAAGAATCAATCGGCAAATCTTGCAACTGAAACTCCCCATTCTGGTTGCTGCGCGTATATTTGATTAAAACTGAATCGCGAAGGCGAATCGCCATGATGCTGGCCTGGTAAATGGGCTGCGTCCCGCTGGTATCCACCAAACGCCCACTCACTTTCACATTTTGTGCAAAAAACAGCGGGCTAAGCGTTAGAAAAAGGAGGAGAGGTAAGAGTTTTTTCATGAAATTAGGCTAGTACAAAGGAGTAAGACGTATATAGAGATGAATTTGTTGCGTTTAGGGAGGTAATAAAGCTATTTATTGCTTTTCGATAATTTCCGTCAACAACTGATAACCAAACCCTGAGGCTTCGGTGATTTCTTGGAATTGGATGTTGAAGGTTTTGTTGCGGTAAGGTTCAGGGTTGCTTTGGATTTTTTGGACCAAAGGTTCTTGAGGAATGAAGGCCAGGTTGGTGGTGTAGGTGTCATTGCCAAATTCGATAAAGCGCTTGTTGTAGGCTTCGTTGAAACCAAGGAAATGAAGGGTGAAATCGCCTTCTTGATTTTGTAGATTGGAGAGTTGTTGGAGCGTGCTTTCGATGTCTTTGTAGAAGCTTGGTGTGTTTTTGTTGAGCTTTAGATTTTTATTGGGCTCTGATTCTGAGGCTGTTGAATGACAAATGTAGCTGGCAATGGGGCTTTGTTCTGCATTAAAGAAGACCACATGCGTTTGGCTTTTTTCTTGATTTACATTTTCAATTTTTGCCGTACTCAGGACCCCTTTTAAGAAGTAGAAGGTGTAGTTGAGTTGTTGCCCGTTTTCTAACACTTTGTTGAGTTCTGCTTTGGCTAGTTCTCCGGTGTTGTCAATTTTAGCGGTAGATTGCAAGTTCATGCCATTCTTGTGGGTGTATAGCAAGGACCGCAAGTTTTGAAGATCTGAGCGTTGGTCGACTTTTTTTTGGTAGTCTAGAAAGGCTTCGATGCCATCAAAGGCCGTTTCATAGGTGAAGCCGTCTTGATCCGTAAGTATGGTGTTCTGCTGCGCGCTATTTTCTTTACAGCTAAATAGGGAGAGGCACACCAGCAGACTTGAAAAAAAGAAGTATTTGCTCATTTGCATACGAAATTACAAATACTTGTTTAATTGCAGACCGCTCGCTTGAAGCTTGTTCGGGCTTTCTGCGTAAATTTGGCACATGTCTGTTGTACTCTGCATCGATTTCGGCTTAAAGCGCTGTGGCCTAGCCATCAGTGACCCTAATCGCATTATAGCAAGCCCCTTAACCACCATTGATTCAAGCACGCTTGAAAATTGGTTAAGCCTGGAAATTCCAAAAAGGAAAATTGAAGAAATTGTGTTGGGTTTTCCGACCCGTTTAGATGGTTCAGATTCACATGTCACTGAAAATGTCCGTTTATTGAAGACTGAACTTGAAAACAAATTCCCAAGTATCGCGGTTCATTTAATGGATGAGCGCTATTCTTCAAAAATGGCCAGTCAGTCCATTGCCTTGATGGGGAACAAAAAGAAAAAGCAAGACAAAGGACTCATTGATCAGGTTGCAGCCGCACTGATTTTGCAAGATTTCTTGAGTCAAAGCTAATCCTTACTAAATTTGTAACATGATTTTACCTGTTGTAGCCTACGGCGACCCTGTACTGAAAAAAGAAGCTGTCGAAATAGACGAACAGTACCCAGATTTACAAAAGTTAATCGCGGACATGTTCGAAACCATGTATCATGCCAAAGGTGTGGGTTTAGCCGCCCCACAAATTGGCAAAAGTATTCGTTTGTTTATCGTAGATGGCAGCCCATTTGCCGATGAAGAAGATGACGAACCAGATCCAAAAGCTGAAGGCATAGAAAATTTCAAAAAGGTGTTTATCAATCCAATTATAGAAGAAGAAACGGGCGATAAGTGGGCCTTTCAAGAGGGTTGCTTGTCTATTCCGGGCATTCGCGAAAACGTGAATCGCCATGAAAAATTGGTCATTACCTACTACGATGAAAATTGGGAGTTCCATGAAGAAAGCTATGAAGGTTATGCAGCGCGTATCATTCAGCATGAATACGACCACATTGAAGGCATTTTATTTACAGATCACCTCAGTCCGCTCAAGAAAAAATTACTCACTAAACGCCTTGGCAATATTACAATTGGTGCCATCAATGTCGATTACAAAATGAGTTTTCCCGGGCACAAAAAACAACGATTGATATGAGAAAAATATTAAGTTTTGCTTTGCTCTCCATGTTCATTGCTGCTTGTGGAACAAGTGCCACTGAAAAAACGAAGCAAGAAACCCTCAAAGAGGCGGTAACCCAATTCGAAGATTCCCTCTCCAAATTGCAGGCCGATCCTGAAAAGGCAAAAACCATCACGAGTTTGTCACAAATTGAATTGGTGAATCGTTACAAAGCCTACTTTCAGGCCTTTCCTTCAGATGACTTCAGTGCTGATTGCCTATTCAAGACGCACATGATTTACGAAAGCATGTCTGCACCAAGAGAGGCACGAGCTTACGCCGATACTTTATTAGCGCGTTTCCCGAATTACAAAAACAAGGTTTTAGTACTCGAAAGTTTAGCCAGTTCTTATGATATCAATGAACCGCGCGACACCGCAATGGTTAGAAAATACTACAACTTACTTTTGGCTGAAAAACAGGTCCCGGCTCAAAAGAAAAAAGAAATCAAAGAAAGACTTTCTAAATTGCACCTAAGCTTCGAGGAGTTGATTCTAGAAATGAATTAATTTGAATGAACCTCGTTCATTTGAAGAATTAGAAGGCCGAGCCACTCAATCTTTGAAAATCTTGATAAAATCCAGGATAGGATTTATTGAGGCAAGTTAAATCATCAAGGTCTTGTCCTTCCTCACTGATCAGACTCGCAATGCTTAATGCCATGGCAATTCTGTGGTCATGATGACTTTTCAAACGCGCCTTTGGAAGCCTTCCTTTGCCATGAATGCTGATGGTATCTCCTTTGATTTCAAAAGGAATTTCCCAAGCACTTAATGCCTCAGACATCACGGCCAAGCGGTCCGACTCTTTGTTTTGAAGGCGTGAAATACCCGAAATCTGACAAACTTCTTTACTCGCACAAGCTAATATGACCAACACCGGAAATAAATCTGGGCAATCCGTTAGGTTGGCATAAAATGGTAATTTGTCTACAGATTCTGAAACAAGAAGTTTGCCTTGCTTCCACTCAATATGCGCACCAAAATCAGTTAAAATCTCAAGAAGCGCTTGGTCTGCCTGAAGAATGTTTGGGTTGAGACCATCCACCAAAATTTCTCCACTTATTGCTGCAGCTACCAAATGGGCGGCAACACTGCTCCAGTCGCCTTCTACAGCTGTATCGGCTAATTGGAGTTCTTGGGCGCCTGTAAAAAAGTAGGTGTTGTCTTGTTTTTTGTATTGAAATCCAGCGTCTTGTAACATGCGCAGCGTCCAATCAAAATAGGGAGCGCTTTTTAAGTTTTCAATGCTAATTTGCCAAGTCCCTTCAGTTGCTACGGCTAGCAAAAATAGGCCCGATAAATGTTGCGAACCGCTTGAGCCATCCAAGTTGAGGTTGAAATTCTTGATTTTTCCTTTTACGTAAAGCGGTAATTTGCCTTCTTGATGCACCACTTCCAAACCTAATTTTTGTAGTGATTCAATAGTAGCCCAATGCTCCCGATTCTTTAAAGTTCCTTGACCTTCTAGCTGGTAACTTTCACTAAAACAGTTACCCACAAAAGCCAAAGTTCTGAGCCCAAAGCCACTTTCGCCAATATCGATTTTTAAATGTGAGCTTTTGTGCTTATTTGGCTGAACCATAATGGTGGTGTCGAGCTCCTGAAATTTGTGGCCAAATTGTTCAAGTGCGGCAAGCATCGAGAGGTTGTCAGCTGATTTGTGAAAGCCAGCAATTTGACTCGGTTTTTTTGATAAGCAAGCTAAGAGGAGCAAGCGTTGTGCATGGCTTTTAGAGCCAGGTGCTTGGAGTGTTCCGCGATAGTTATTGCCCTTGATTTTCATTGTCAGGAAGGCTATTAACGGCCATTTGTATGCGCAACGATTCTTCGTGCAACATCTTGATCATTTGCTTTGCAAATTCTTCAGATAAACCGCTGTCTATAGCTTTTTGCAAATTGGCTTTGAGCGTTTCTTCCCAGCGTTGGGCTTGTAAAATGTGCTGGTTGTGCTGTCTTTTATAGATGCCAATTTCTTTAGAGATAGACATGCGTTGTTGGAGTAGTTGGATCAAAGACTCATCGATGAAACTGAGTTGCTCTCTGAATTGGGCCAATGCATTGGCTTGGATAGCTGCCGCATTTCTGGGCTCTAAACCTGCAAAGATTTCTTTGAGTGCTTCAGGGGTAATTTGCTGTTTGGCATCGGTCCAGGCAGCTGTTGGGTCGATGTGACTTTCAATCATGAGCCCATCATAGTTGAGGTCTAGGGCTTGTTGGGCTAGGGGTTGGATGAGGTTGGCCCTACCGCCAATATGCGAAGGATCCATGACGAGTTGCAGTGCAGGCCGCTCTTGTTTGAGGTCGATGGCAATTTGCCAATGTGGGTTGTTGCGGTAGTTGGTTTTTTCATATACCGAAAAGCCCCTATGAATGGCTCCAATAACCTCGATGCCATGTCGTTCGAGTCTTTCAATGGCGCCCAACCAAAGTTTGAGGTCTGGGTTCACGGGGTTTTTGACCATTACAGGTATTTGGCTTCCTTGTAAGGCTTCTGAAAGTTCTTGAACGGTAAAGGGATTGACTGTTGATCTTGCGCCGATCCAGACCATGTCTAGGGCATATTTTTTAGCGAGTTCGACGTGTTCGGCAGTGGCTACTTCGGTACAAATTTTAAAGCCATATTTGGTTCTGACTTCCTGAAGCCATTGAAGGCCGCTTTCTCCGACTCCTTCAAAAGCACCAGGTTGGGTGCGGGGCTTCCAAATACCGGCTCTAAAATAAGACAGCGGAAGCCCAACTAGGGCTTCC
>JAURHO010000056.1 GCA_030833265.1 Crocinitomicaceae bacterium
ACATCAGCATACGTTGACCATATGCAACAGACTTATGTAGCCCCGGGTCTAAGACTCAACGTTGAAAAAACAACCAGCAGTGATGGCCTAACATCAACTGTGGTCACTGAGTGGAAAGATGCCGCGGCCTAGTCTCCAAAAAATCCTGATTTCAAGAACAGATGCCATTGGCGATGTTTGCCTGACGCTGCCTGTTTGTATGGCGCTTAAAAAGCAATTCCCAGAAGCGCAACTCGTTTACTTATGCCGCAAATACACGGCTCCTGTTGTGGCTTGTTTTGAGCCCATCAGTGAAATTTTACTTTTTGAAGACTTGGAGGTTTTAGCAAAAGAAGACCGACAAGCACGACTCAAAGGGTTCTCAGCGGTTTTGCACTTATTTCCAAACAAAGTAGTTGGTCAGTGGTGTAAAGATGCCCGCATTCCCTTAAGAGTTGGTACCGCACACCGCCTGCACCATTGGGCGACCTGCAATTTGTTGCCCTGGTTTTCTAGAAAGCGCTCCGACTTGCACGAGGCACAACTCAATTTTTATTTAGCGAAAGCAATAGGCATCAAGCAAATCCCGAGTTGGGAAGAAATGGAGTTTGATTTCAGCGCACAAGGAGCTTTGCCACAGGAATTCAACCCACTGGAAAATCAAACGCGCATACTCATCCATCCGAAATCAAATGGGAGTGGGGTAGAGTATCCCATGGAAAAATATGCTGAGCTTGCACTAATGTTAGCTGAAAAAGGTTATCACATATATTTCACAGGTACGCGTCAAGAAGGCGAGTTATTTGCAGCTCAAATTCCAGGGCACCCTGCTATTCATAATGCAGCAGGTTTATGGACGCTCCAGGAATTCATTGCGGTTATTGCACAATCAAAAGCGCTCATAGCTTGCTCGACAGGCCCGTATCATTTAGCGGGTTTGTGTCAAATTCAGGCCATTGGTTTGTTTACGTCACGCCGACCAATACACCCAGGACGTTGGAAAGCCTTAGGGCCAAATTCTAAAGCGCTCACTGAAATATCCAATCTCTCGCCTCAACAAATTTGCGATGCCATTGAATAAAATCTTGTGGCGCAATATTTTACTTGGCTTGTTTGTAAGCGTCTTTAGTTTGGGCTTACTCGCACCTCAGGCTGCCTTTGTTTTGCCTTGGCCAGTTTGGCAGCAAGCAGTGGCCCACGGTTTATTAATTGGTCAGTTTTATTATTGGCTACACGAGCGCCCCAAACCAACGCTACAATTGCTGTTATTAACCCTGAGCGGGCTCTATTATCTATTTCTTTACCAAGAACTTTGGATATATTTATTTTTCTGGCTCTTTTTATTACTCTTGTTTTTGCTTGCCTTGAGCTATGATCATTATTTAAAATGGCGTAGAATCCCATATCTTAAATCTTTTCTGATTCCTGTTTTGTGGTTTCTGTTTTTAAACGTGATTCCAAGTATGGCTGCAAACAATGGTCGTTTGAACCCAGTATTTTTGCTTTTCTATTTTGCCTTGAGCCTACAAGCCGATCGAGAAGATTTAACACAAGATCAAGGGAATTTTAAAACACTCGCAGGGCTTTTAGGAAATAAGAACACTGGATATTTGGTCCTGTTTTTACTTGCCTTGTGTGCTTATCTATTTTTTCTTCCTTTTGTCTGGGTAATGATTCCGCTTGTGGTCATGAACCGAGAGCAATTCTTTCCAAAACGCAGCTTTGATAGTTTGCTTTTCTTGCTTGGGCTTTACTTTTTATTCCGTTAAGCGCAAGCTTTGTATCTTTGTGCTCTCTACAAGAAAGCATGGACTACCAATTTAACCACATTGAAGCCAAATGGCGCCAAATTTGGCAAGAGCGCCAAACTTATAAAATCACTGAAGACGGCAGCAAGCCAAAGTACTATGTGCTTGACATGTTCCCGTATCCTTCTGGGGCAGGCTTACACGTGGGGCATCCACTTGGTTACATTGCCTCCGATATTTATTCGCGCTACAAACGCTTGCAAGGATTCAATGTCTTGCACCCAATGGGTTATGACTCTTTTGGTTTACCTGCTGAACAATATGCTATTCAAACAGGACAGCACCCTGCAATCACCACCAAAGAAAATATTGCACGTTATCGCCAACAGCTGGACCTCATGGGTTTCAGTTATGATTGGTCAAGAGAAGTCCGCACTTCAGAGCCTAGTTATTACAAATGGACGCAATGGATTTTCAAACAACTGTTCGATGCATACTACGATCTCAAAAGCAACAAAGCTGAGCGCATTTCTCAGTTAGTGGCTGCTTTTGAACAAGCCGGAAATCAACATATTGAAGCAGTAACAGATTGTACCGAACAATTTGATGCGGCTACCTGGAACTCGAAAGACGCCCAAGCGAAAGAAGAAATCTTACAACAATACCGTTTGGCTTATTTAGCCGAGAGTTGGGTCAATTGGTGCCCAGCACTTGGCACTGTTTTGGCCAACGATGAAATAGTCAACGGCGTTTCAGAACGTGGTGGCCATCCTGTCGAACAAAAACGCATGATGCAGTGGTCTATGCGCATCAAAGCATATGCTGATCGCCTTTTAGAAGGCCTAGACCGCATTGATTGGACCGACGCACTCAAAGAACAGCAGCGCAACTGGATCGGAAAGTCAAAAGGCGCGAGCGTGCGTTTCCAAGTGAAAGACCACGACGCTGAAATCGAAGTCTTTACAACGCGCCCTGACACGATCTTTGGAGTGAGTTTCATGGTGTTGGCACCCGAACACCCGTTAGTGCCGCAAATCACAGCTGAGGGCCACGCTGAGGCCGTTAAACAGTATCAGCAAGAAGCAGCGCTTAAAACTGAACGCGATCGCCAGGCCGATGTCAAAAACATAAGTGGCCAGTTTACGGGCGCCTATGCCGTGCATCCGTTTACTGGGGCAGCTATTCCAATTTGGATCGGTGACTACGTTTTGGCTTCTTACGGAACAGGCGCCGTTATGGCAGTGCCATGTGGTGACCAACGCGACTACGACTTTGCCAAGCACTTTGACCTAGCCATCCCAAATATTTTCAAAGACCAAGATATCAGTGAAGCGGCCTATGCTGAAAAAGATGCCTTGATCGCCAATTCTGATTTCCTAAATGGCCTGCCCGCTAAAAAAGCCATGGAAACCGCAATAGCTGAAATCGAAAAAAGAGGCCTTGGCTTCGGAAAAACGAACTTCCGCTTACGCGATGCTGTTTTTTCCAGACAGCGCTATTGGGGCGAACCTTTCCCGGTTTATTACCAAGATGGTCTGCCTCATTTGGTTCCCGACGAGCAGTTGCCTGTAACACTCCCAGAAGTCGATAAATATTTACCGACTGAAGATGGCGAACCACCACTGGCGCGTGCTGCAAAAGAGGCGTGGTCGTGTCAGCTCGGTGAGCGCATGGAATTCAATACCATGCCAGGATGGGCTGGAAGCAGTTGGTACTTCTTGCGCTACATGGATCCTCAGAACGATGACTTTTTTGTGAGTCCGGAAAAAGTAGCCTATTGGCAAAATGTCGATTTATACATCGGAGGATCAGAGCATGCTACTGGTCACTTGCTATATGCCCGCTTCTGGACGAAGTTCTTACATGACCTCGGTTATTTGCCTTTTGATGAACCTTTTGCTAAACTCATAAACCAAGGTATGATCTTGGGCAAGAGCGCTATTGCCTATATTGGCCCTGATCAAAAAATGTATTCATTTGATTGCTTACCTAAGGACCAAAATGGCTTCCGTGAAGTCAGGATCCTCATTGACCTCATTAATGACGACGAAAGCATTCAGTTAGAAGCCTTGCAACAGTGGCAACCGCAATATGAAAATCTTGAATTCGTCAAAAATGATGCTGGCAAAATCATTGTCAAGCGCGAGGTAGATAAGATGTCGAAGCGTTGGTATAACGTGGTAACACCAGATGACCTCTGTGAGCGTTATGGTGCCGATACCCTGCGCATGTATGAAATGTTCTTGGGCCCACTCGAACAGAGCAAACCATGGGATACCAAAGGTATTACGGGCGTACACGGCTTCTTGAAAAAATACTGGCGCTTATTCCACCAGAATGGCACTTTTGAAGTGAGCGAAGGAGAAGCCAGCCCTGCAGCGCTCAAAACCTTACACAAAACCATCAAGAAGCTCCGCGATGACCTCGAACGCTTTTCGTTCAATACGGGTGTTTCAAGTTTCATGATTTGTGTCAACGAACTCACCGATCAAAAATGCAATAACCGCCATATTTTAGAGCAGCTCACTATCCTGATGGCGCCGTATGCGCCGCATATTTGTGAAGAAATCTGGTCCCAGTTGCAGCCCCAAAGCCCAACTATTTTCAATGAAAGCTATCCAGAACTCAACGAAGCTTACTTGACAGAATCAAGTTTCTCGTATCCAGTTTCTTTCAATGGCAAGATGCGCATGAAGGTAGAATTACCTTTAAACCTTAGCCCTGCTGAAATTGAAGCAGCTGTTATGGCCTTACCAGATGCACAAAAATGGCTCGAAGGCAAAACACCGAAAAAGGTGATTATTGTTCCTGGAAAGATTGTGAATATTGTGCTCTAGTAAGCGCTTTACTAAAGTTTACTTGAACAAAGAGAGCAGGCTTGCTGCGTTTTTGACTTCTGTAATGAGTCCTTTGAGCGCATCAGCATGCACATGAATTTGCGCACCCCCTGCCATGAATTCAACACCAGGTGCATCGGCTTGTAGTTGCTTAAAGTAATTTGTAATAAAGCTTTGGTCAACCGCTGTAAGCCAGCTACTTAGCACCACCGTTGGTTTGAGTCTTTGAATGCAGTCTACTAAGGAATCGTAAGGTAAACTCTGCCCTAAGTAGTAAGTATAATAACCTTTGCTTCTCAATAAATATTGGTAGAACAGGAGCCCGATTTCATGCCAGTCGTGTTCTGGCAAAAAGAGCAGGGCCGACTGCGAACCTTTATCTGGGATACCTAATTTATCAATTTCGGTAATGACTTTCTGACGAATGAGGTTGGAAATAAAATGTTCCTGAGCTGCTGAAATGCTGTTAACCAACCACATCACGCCAATTCTGTCAAGAAATGGAATCAAGTGCTCTGAAAACGTATTTTCGAGGCCTTTTTGATGGATGAGGTCGTTGAGTGTATTTCTAAATAGTTGTTCGTCTAGTTCGAGCAAAGCCAAAATGAGCTTTTCTTCTGCGTTGTCAATGGCAGGGCTGAGTCGGATATCGGAGACCAATGCGTGAAGAGCGCTGGTTTCCATGGTGGCTATTTTCGAAATTTTAACCCCATTTTTATTCAATAAACTGACGTTTAATAGAAAAGATAAATCTGCATCAGAATAGGTTCTGATTTGGGTGTCGGTTCTTTCCGGAATGAGCATGCCATAGCGCTTTTCCCAGATGCGAATCGTGTGGGCTTTGATGCCCGTAAGTATTTCTATATCTTTTATTTTATATTCTGCCATTGCGATGAGAGTTACTGCAAAACAACAGATATTAAAGTTTGTTCAAAATGGGCAAAAATAAAAGTTTCAAATAACTTTGCAAGATGCAAATCAAAACCGCAGAGTTCAGTATCTCTAATACCGAAGTTTCTAAATGCCCCACAGACGGCAAACCTGAATTTGCCTTCATCGGCCGTTCAAACGTCGGGAAGTCTTCACTCATCAATATGCTGACTTCTAAAAAAGGCCTCGCCAAAACATCCGGCACACCCGGAAAAACACAACTGATCAATCACTTTTTGATCAATGAACAATGGTATATTGTCGATTTGCCTGGCTATGGCTATGCCAAAGTAAGCCGTTCACAACGCAGTTCTTTTGAGCGCTTTATTTCTGACTACCTCACTAAAAGAGAGACGCTCATGAATATTTTCGTGCTTTTAGATGCACGGCTCGAGCCCCAGAAAATCGACCTCGAATTCATGAACTGGTGCGGAGAAAAAGGTCTGCCTTTCTCAATGGTTTTCACGAAGATAGATAAGCTTTCAAGCACTGCCCTGCAAAAGAACTTGGCCAAGTACAAAAAAGAAATGCTCAAATATTGGGAAGAACTCCCGCCCGTGTTTACCAGTTCGAGTGATTCAGGCTTCGGAAAAGAGCCGCTTTTGAACTACATCGAGCAAATTTTAGCATAAGCCAATTCCTTTTGAATTTTCCTTCTGAATTCCTTATTTTTGCCACAAAAAGATAACAAAAATGGGAAGAGCGTTTGAATACCGTAGAGCAGCAAAAGAAAAGCGTTGGGACAAAATGTCCAAAATGTTTCCAAAACTAGGTAAAGCTATTACAATGGCTGCCAAAGAAGGCGGCATGGACCCAGCAACCAATGCCAAGCTCAGAACCGCTATTCAGAACGCGAAGTCTGAAAACATGCCCAAAGACAACATTGAGTCTGCGATCAAAAGGGCGGCCCAAAAAGATATCGCTTCTTTCACCGAAGTAAATTACGAAGGAAAAGGCCCGCATGGTGTTTTGGTTTATGTTGAATGCGCCACAGACAACCCGACGCGCACCGTTGCCAACGTTAAATCATACTTCAACAAAGCTGGCGGCGCAGTAGTTCCGAATGGTTCTATGGAATTCATGTTTTCAAGAAAGAGTGTTTTTGAAATCGCCAAAACACCCGAAATGGATCCCGAAATGCTTGAATTAGAACTCATCGATGCCGGTTGCGAAGAAATCGAAGTAGAGGAGGAGCAAATCATTGTTTACGGAGACTACACTGCATTTGGCACCATCGCCAAAGCGCTTGAAGACATGCAAATTGAAGTGCAGAAATCAAGCCTCAAGCGCATTCCTACGAGTCCTGTAGAATTTACAGAAGAACAACTAGTGGATATCGAGAAAATGCTTGATAAAATTGAAGACGACGACGACATCCAGCAAGTCTTTACCAATATTGCCTAATTTGTACACTAAAAACGCAGTATTTGCGTTATAACCCTCTTTTTGCATTCATGCGTACAAGCCTTTACATCTTCCTGACCTCAATGCTGCTTTTGCTGTCATGGGCTTGTTCTACAGAAAACAATACGCCACTGAATCGCTTCTATCATCAAACCACCGCTAAATACAATGGCCATTTCAATGCCAAAGAATTGTTGCGTGTTTCACTCAAAACTTACCACGATAGTCGCAAAGAAGATTTTTACACCATCCTTCCGATCTTTCCCGTTCCATCTGAAAAAGACGTCAAGGGAATGCTCCCAGCCATTGACACCGCTGTCGTGAAATGTTCCAAAGTGATCCTCAATCACAGCATGCCAACTGCTGAAAACATGTTTTATAAATCTGTTGAGTATAACAAATGGATTGACGAGAACTGGCTCACTGTAGGCGAAGCATTTTTCTATCGCCGCGACTACCAAAAAGCCCTTGATAACTTTGAGTTTGTCAAGCGCTTCTTTGAGAAAGACCCAAGCACTTATGAGGCTAGTCTTTGGATTGCTCGCATTTACATCGAGCAGCGCAAATACGCCGATGCCAAACTCATTCTCGATGCCCTCAACGAGCGTGCAGAATTGCAAAAAGACAAGAAAATCAAAGATTATATTCCTTTTATCAAGGAAAAAAATCCAGAGGCTGGTCCGGAAATGTCCAAGAAGTTGCAATACGAAATCCACCGCACCTTTGCTGACCTTGCCCTGCGTCGCCGAGAATACGACCTTGCTATCGAGGGGCTCAAATTAGCCATTGCCAAATGTCCGGTAGCCAAAGAAAAGGCCAGACTCAACTACATTTTGGCCCAGCTATACCAACAACAAAATTTAATGCCAGAAGCTACTCAGCGCTATGGCAAGGCCTACAAAGCGGCTGCATCGCCAGAAATTGCTTTCAACGCGCGCTTGAACAGAGCAATTGTCAGCGGTGACCAAAGATTAATGGGCGATCTTCAAAAGATGCTTAGAGATGCTAAAAATGCAACTTTCAAAGATCAAATTTATTATGCGATGGCTCTCATGGAACTCAATAAGGGCAACAAAGATTTGGCAAAATCTCACCTCACATCGTCTGCTTTTTACTCTAATAATAACAAGCGTCAACGCGCACAATCTTATGAAAAACTAGGCGATATTTCCTTTGCTGACAAAAACTATGTTCACGCGCAAAAATACTATGACTCGAGTTCAAGATTTATCACCGACGACTATCCGAACGGCGAGCAAATCAAAAGCAAAGCGAGCAAATTAGCAGACCTCGTTAAAGCCATAGAAACGGCCCAATTTGAAGACTCCGTTCAGCGCATTGCAGCTTTGTCAGAAAAAGACCGCGAAGATTTCCTCAAAGAAACACTGAAGCAAATCAAAAGAGAAGAGCAGCGTCGCAAAGAATTAGAAGCCGCCAAATTATTAGCCCTTCAACAGAGCCAAACTACTACTACAACTGGCAATGCCAATAAGTTTATTTTCAATAACCCTAAGTTGCGCGAAGACGGCTTTAACGAGTTTCGCAAGAATTGGGGCGTGCGTGAAAACACCGATGATTGGCGCCGTAGCGAACGCATCATTTTAAATGCCAACATTGACCCACTTAGTCAAGATTCTACACAGCAAGCAGCAACCGGTGCGGCTAAAAAAGATACGCTTAGCATAGCGTCATTGCTGGCAAATATTCCACTCACTCCTGAAGCGCTCAAAAGCTCTCAAGAACGTTTGCTAGATGCCCTTTATACCTCAGGTGTTCTTTACAAGGAAATCCTCAATGAAGGTGAATTAGCTGCTGCACAATTTTTAGCGATCCTAGAAATGAATCTCAATCACCCGACAGATTTGTCTGCGGCCTTTCAACTTTACAAAATTTATGAAAATGGCCCTGAAGCAGCTCAATATAAGGCCTACATCCTCAAAAAATATCCAAGTTCTGATGCCGCAAATTTCTTCCGCGACCCAGATTTCTATGTCAAGCAAAAATTAAGTGCGCAAAAAGATCAAGCAGCCTATTTAGCTTTACTTGAAAAGTATGAGCAAGCCTACTACGCACAAGTTTTGAGTGCCACGCAACCCATCGTAGACAACGACCCATCCAATGCGTATCGCGCTGAATACCTTTTATTGAATGCCTTGGCTTTTGGTCAGCTCAATGAAAATAAACAACTCTTAGTTCCAAAATTACAGCGCATCATCGATGAAAAGCCAAAGTCTGACCAAGCTGTTCGCGCACAAGAAATGATTCAAACGATTCAAAAAGGCGTATCTAAATTTGAAGTGGGCACCAAAAAAGAGTCTTCTATTTATTCAACAGATATCAGCGGCACTCAGTTTGTGATTGTTTTGCTAGATGAAGACGAAGAGGCCGATGATCTTCGAACTGCTGTAGCTAACTTCTCAACCAAGGCTTACAAAACAGGAAAAGTCAAAGTTTCGGTCAAAACCACGGTGGCCGAAAATAATTTTGTACTTGTTGCAGACTTCCCATCGGCCAAGATTGCCTGGGATTACCTCAACGCCTACAAAGCCGGTTTTGAGTATCTCGATGACTATCAAAACAATAAAATTTACATAATCAGTCAAGAAAATTTGAAAAAGTTGATAGAAAGCTCGAAATTTGATGATTATAAAGCATTTTTCATCGATAATTACTAAGCTCTTATGCTAAGAAAAGACATTTTCGGGGGTTCTAGCCAAGTTGATCACGCAGACCGTCTCAACAAAATTGTAGCCGGAACAGAAATCAATGGTGACCTCACCTCAGATTCAAATATTCATCTCGAAGGCGAAGTAAATGGAAACGTTTCTTGCGCAGGTCGTGTAGTGATTGGTAGTTCAGGTAAAATCAATGGTAACCTCGTTTGCGTACATGCAGAAATTGAAGGCGCCATGGAAGGTCAGCTTAT
>JAURHO010000057.1 GCA_030833265.1 Crocinitomicaceae bacterium
TGGTACGTTTTTGAAGCACTCAAACAAACTAAAGCAGCACTAAATGGGCGCGTCCCATTAATTGGTTTTGCCGGCGCACCCTGGACCATCCTTTGTTACATGGTCGAAGGGAAAGGCTCCAAAACCTTCAGTGAGTCAAGAAAATTCTTATATACCCAGCCAGCATTAGCGCATGCACTTCTTCAACGCATTACCGACGTCACCATCGCTTACTTGAAAGGTCAGGTTGCGGCTGGTGCCGATGCCCTGCAGCTTTTCGACTCATGGGCAGGTATTCTTGGCGATGTTCAATACAATGAATTTGGCATCAAATATCTTCGCCAGATTTGCGAGGCGTTTCCAGATACACCACTTACAGTTTTCTCTAAAGGTGCCATTGGCTCGTTGCCAACTTTGGCGCAGTTGCCGTGCACAACGCTTGGCCTTGACTGGAACATGGATGTAACTGTGGCACGCAATTTGGTTCAGGAGAACATGACTTTACAAGGAAATCTTGACCCTTGTGTGCTCTATGGTTCACCTCAAATCGTGGCTGCCGAGACCAAAAAAATGCTGAAATCCTTTAAAAGTCAAAGACATATTGTAAATTTGGGTCACGGGGTATACCCAGATATTGATCCAGAAATGGTCAAAGTATTTATTGATACCGTTCAGAACTATGAAATTTAAAACCGCAAACATGACAAAATGGGCACTTTGCTTCGGCTTTGCAACCTTAGCTAATTTTTCACAAGCACAGGAGGCATTCAAAGAAATAAAAATTGGTTTTGAAAGCGCAGCAAAAGAAGTTACCGAACTTCAGGCTATTGAATTGGCAGGAGGAGAAATCACTTCACCAACACTAATTAAAGCTGACTTATTTTCAAAACAAGCCACTGGTGATGTCAGCATTCCTAACAATATTTATGGTTCAGAAGAGCCAACTACTGAAGGTGGAGCTGAGGTTTATGCCGGAATTGTTGCCTATAAGCCAGGTAAGCAAGCAGCTGAGCGTTCTTACATCACTATTCCTATCGCTAAAAAAGGAAAAGCGGGCTTAACAAAAGGCATGACCTACTGTGTAGAGTACTCCATTTCTCTTAGCGAGTCTTCTAAATTCGCCTGCAACAACCTAGGTCTTTATTTTACTGACAAAGCGCCGGGTTCTGGAGAGTCTGAGGCAATCTATGCAGACGGAGACCACGTTGTTAAATCTGCCGTAAATGGCATCTACAACGGCTATTTTGGATGGGACAAAGTGTGTAATATTTACACAGCCAAGGGTGATGAAAAATTCATTACTATCGGCAACTTCGACCGCAATGAGAAGACACAGTTTCAGGCCATGAAAAAACCAAAAGACTCTGAAGTTGAAGCAATGTTACATGCCTACTATTTTGTGGACAACATTATTATCCGTCAAATCGACCCTAAAAAACCAGAGCAATGTGCCTGCTACAACAAGCGCCCACCGAAGGTTGAAGATTCATTCAGTACGTTAGTTTACGACAAAACCCCAGAGGTCAACGAAAAAATGACGCTTGACAAGAAAATCGCAGCGCAAACAATTTATTTCCGCGCCGGAAAATCTTCGTTGACAGAAAATGCCCGCACAAATCTAGATTTCATCGTTGCGCAATTGAACGCAAATCCAACAATGACAATCGAAATCGTTGGTCACAACGATGCCCTTGAAAACAAAGCAGGCGAAGAGAATGAAATGTACAAAAGCATGGATACACAGCGTATCGCTGCTGTTAAGAAGTATTTAACTGCTCAAGGCATTGCAGCTGAACGTTTACTTGCAGTTCCGATGTCGGACAAAGCACAAAGTACTGAAGTTGCTGAAGACGACGACCAAGAAACGAAAGACGCAAAAAACCGCAGAGTTGAGTTCAGAGTAAAACTCTAGTTTCGAACTTCATTAAAATATTGCAGTTACTGCATAAAAAAACCGCGGAAAACCGCGGTTTTTTTATGTATTATTTTTTTTAGAGATGCGATCTGAGAAAAGGGTAGAGCCGCTGAGTAGGTAGCCCCATTACATTTGTAAAAGAGCCTCGTATTTCAATCACACCAACGTGTCCAATCCATTCCTGAATGCCATAGCTTCCTGCTTTATCAAAAGGCTGAAACTGATCTACATAATGCGTGATGTCTTCGGCTTTTAATTCTTGAAAACGAACAACGGTGCAGTCAATCAAATTGTGTTCGCCCTGGCTATTTTTAAGCATAAGGCCTGTGTAAACTTCGTGTTCTTTTCCCGATAGTAAGTTCAACATCGCAATAGCTTCTTCGCGGTTAGCAGGTTTCCCCAAGACAGTTCCATCCAAATAAACAATGGTATCTGCACACAGCAAGGTTTCGTCCGCTTCAATTTGTAATGCGAGGGCATCGATTTTTTTCTTACAGATGGAAAGTACAATTTCCTCAGGGCTTTGCTTCGGGTCAAATGATTCGTCGCAATCTGCAGTGAGCACGCGAAATTCAAAGCCGAGTTTACTGAGGAGCTCTTTTCTTCTTGGTGATGCCGAACCTAAAACAAGTTTCATAAATTGTGCAATAAAGTATCGTTATAAAAATAAAGTCAGGAGTCCGAGTGGAATCGCAATTTTAAACTGAAAGAGTAACCATTTATTGGCCTTTTCGGGCTGTAAGGCAAACCAGATCATTTGGCTCAGAAAAAGCAGTGCCAATAACCCTAGACAAACAGATCCAAAGGTTGTAGGGATATCAAATGCACAAACAAGCTTTAAAACAACGAATAAAAATGCGGGGAATTGCAAGGTAATCAGAGCCAGCCAAGTCGCTTTTTTTGCTCCAATTTTTCTTGGAATGGTGTTGGCATTGAGTAATTCATCGCCAGGCATGTCGTGCACATCCTTTAATATTTCTCTACTTAGGGTGACAAGAAAGGCACAGATACCCAAGAATTGAATATAATGGTAGTTGAGATACGTCGACCAAGATGCTTCTTGATACGGTGAAAATGCTTGATCACTTTCATTTAAAATCTGAAAATACCAAGTACTTAAAAAAACAACTAAAGCAGGTAATACGGCTAATACAACAGAACCTAAGAGCAGTTTTCTTTTCCAAGAAACACTATAGAACCAGAGCAAATTGATGCTCACCAAATGAATAAATACAAAAAGTAATGTATGGTTAGCCCAAGAGAGGTAAACGGCGATACCAAAGGCTAAAAAGTTCAATAACCAATGTCCAAGAATAGCCCATCTTTTTTGAAGATATTTTGTAAGCACCAATTCTTCTGGTTTATTAATGCGATCCGCCTTGAGATCAAAATAGTCATTGATCAAGTGTCCGGCAGCGGCAATAATCAAAGTTGAAAAAATAAGCAACCCGTAATGTAGCGCATTGAAATCAATCACTTCATAAGGATTCATTTTTTTAAGATGGTAAGCCACCCCCACCATTGTGAAAAAGATCACAAGGAGGTTTTTAATTCTAATTAACTTCAAAAATGGTATCATGGCATGATGGTATAAGTCGTTCTACGATTTTTCTGATGAGCAGCCGCTTTCTCTGCCTCGCTGGCTAATGCCGCAATTTGAGCATCGGTTATTACTGGGTTTTTTGAACCATATCCTCGATAACTAATGCGCTCAGCAGCGATTCCTTCCTTAAGCAAGAAATCATATACGGCTTTGGCTCTTTGTTCTGAGAGCAGCATGTTCTTTTGAGCATCTCCTTGACTATCTGTATGCCCTTGCACTTCTATTTTTAAACTAGCGTTCGCTTTTAAATAGTTAGCTAGATTCAATAATTCAACCCTTGATTCAGGTCGGAGCGTCGCTTTGGCTAAATCAAAAAACACATTGTTCAGGACGTTTTCAACCCTAGAGCTTATCGGATTAAGTGGCATGTCCAAATGATAGCTTTGTGCATTTTCTTTAAGTGTAAGGTCAAAATTTAAGGAAAATGGAAGATAACCTTGTTTATTGACAAGCACAGCGTAACTGCGATCAATCGGCAAAGGCAAGACTATTTTTCCATCTTGAATATCGGTCTGACCATTGTAAACCTCTTTGCCACTCGTTAAATCGGTGAGTTGAACATTGGCTTGTAATTTTTGAGTAGTAAGCGCATCAAAAGCGAGTCCTTCGAAATAGAAAGTCTGAGTTGCTTGTAAAGCCTCTGGTAAGTTGAACCAATAGATATCAAGCTTGCCGTAGCCACCTTCTCTGTCTGAAGCGAAAAAAGCAATATTTCCTTGTGCAGAAACAAGCAAGGAATTTTCGTCAAATCGGGTATTGATAGGATAACCCAAATTGATGGGTTTGGACCATTGACCCTGTTCATTTAGTTGGCTTACAAATAAATCGGAACCACCTAATCCGACATGTCCTCTCGAGGCAAAATAAAGTGTTTTCCCGTCAGGATGAATCTGCACCGATTCTTCGTTTTGGTTGGTATTGACTGTATTTGAAAGTCGAATTGCTTCTGACCAAAGTCCGTTATTTTGTAATTGAGACACATAAATATCTGAATTGGAACGGCCTTCTCGACTTCTTATAGCACGAATGAAATACAAGGTTTTTCCATCGGCACTTAAAGAGGGCTGTGTTTCCCAATTGGCTGTATTGACCGCGCCCGGTAAGTTAATAGGATTGGTCCATTGGTTGCCAATTTTTTCTGTGATAAATAAATCGCAAGAGCCTTTCCCAGTTCTGTTGGCGCCATAATTAACGCCGCTGTTGTCTGTACATGCCACAAAAATGATTTTTTTACCATCACCGGAAATGGTCGGCGCACCCTCATTCCATGTAGTATTTATGTTGGGTGGCATGGCTTTGGCCGGCTTCCAAGTTTTAGTTTTTTCATCAAACTGAGAAACATAAAAGTCCTCTTGCTCATCTAGTGGCTCAGACATTGGGAGTCTGCGCGTAAAAAGCAATACTTGACCATCGACCGTAAGGGTCGGGTAGTATTCTGGTAAAATGGTGTTAATACCTTCTCCTGCGTTGACTGGCTTGAATTCTACTGGCTGTGCCATAGCATTAATGGAGAATTCGGCACAGGCGCGCATTTGGTAGGCCTGATTGACCAAATTTTCTTTGGCATTCGGGTTTTGCAAGAAGCGATTGATATTTTTTAGCGCTTCCTCGTATTCACCAATTGTAATTAAGCAGGCGGCTAAGTAAAAATACGTACTCCCACTGATGCTATGACTGGGATCTATATTGAGCGCTTTTTGATAATATTTCGCGGCGTCGGCATATTTGCGCTCGTAGTCTAAGAATTCAGCTTTGAGCAGGGCTGCTTCCCAAAAATTGGAGTCTTTAGCTAGTGCTTGATCCAAAAGCAAGATGCCTGCATCATAATTTGGTGCACCGGTATGCGGATTGCGCTGTGCAGTTGGGGCTTGTTGTGCTTGTTCGAATAATTTAATGGCCTTCTTATTTTCTGTAGAATAGGGAAAAGTTGCTTGCGCACAAGCATTTAAAGAAAGAACAAGAAGTAAAGTGCTTAGGAGGGATAGCCTCATGGAATCTGCATATATTTATGCGATTGTAACGAGATTCTCCACTTTTTGTTGCGTTTAATGTAATCGATAATAAGCGGGAGCAAGCGCTCTTGTTTTTCCCATTCAGTTTGCAAGTATAATTTGCAATTTGGCCCTACTTTTTGAGCATGTGTTTCAGCCCATTCAAAATCAGACGGATGTGCAATGACTATTTTCAATTCATTGGCTTTTGAGTAGGCTTCGTCAATAGGAGCTTTAAACTTTTTTGGCGAGAAACAATACCAATCAATATGACCTTTAAGGGGATGCACACCTGCTGTTTCAATGGCTATTTCAAAGCCATTCTTAATGAGAACAGAAGTGAGGTCCGTGAGGTCATGCATGGTGGGCTCACCTCCTGTAATAACTACAAAATCAGTTGCAGCTTTAGAGAGCGCTTCAAGTAACTGATCAAGCGTCAAATATTGTGAGGGGCTGATTGTCCAGCTCTCTTTGACATCACACCAAACACAGCCAACATCACACCCTGCTAAGCGAATAAAATAAGCTGCTCTACCTGAATGATAACCTTCACCTTGTAAAGTGAAGAAATGTTCCATAACGGGTAGCGTGGGCTCTTGTTTCATGCTGTAAAGTTACCTAAAATGTTATATTTGTTTGAAATCTAGCATATGAAAGCTTACACCTTTATAATATTATGCTCACTTTGTTCGAGCTTGCAGGCCCAACAAATAGGCAATGCCAGCTTCGAAGATTGGGACAACCTTGGTGCCACTTCTGAAGAACCAACAAACTGGTCCTCCTTTAAAACGGCTACCGGAAATTTTGCAGCATTTGGCTCAAAGCAAGTAGAGCGCTCGAGTATTGTTAGACCTGGAGCAACGGGGATGTATAGTGCAAGAATTTGGTCCAAAAGTACATTAGGAATCATGGCCAATGGTGTGCTTACCACTGGTCGTATGAATATGGGGAGTTCTAATTTGAGTAGCCCAGAAAATTATAATTATACGGTACTGAATGACGCAGCTTTTTCTGAATCACTGATTTTTGCACCAGATTCAATTGTCTTTTGGGCGCGTTATACGGCGGCTGCTTCGGAGAGTGCTGGCATGCACGCAATTATTCACGACGAATTTGCCGTGCAAGACCCGCTTGATGCCACTTCTACACCCTATGTTGTGGCGGAAGCAGACCTACAATTTCCACCAACGAATAATGCTTGGGTTCGATTTTCAACTCCGTTTACTTATACCGTAAATACGGGGCTTGCACCGAAATATATTTTGCTCACTTTTACTACCAATCATATTCCGGGAGGTGGGAGCGCCAATGATGAAGTGCTCATTGATGATGTCGAGCTCATTTATAATCTTGTAGGGACGCAAATCTTGGAAGAAAATCCAACAATGGTTATTTCAATAGACGCGCAGAGTCGGTTGAACATCGAAGGGGCTGCAGCACAAGATAAAGTTGAAATTTTTAGGCTGAATGGTGAATTGTTACAAAAGTCAACCGTTGCACAATTAAACGGAGCTCAATTAACATCGGGCTTTTATATCATCCGCATTGCTGAAACCGCAGCTAAAATATATGTGCCTTAATGGGTTTGTAAGTGATAGCGCAGCCAGTTCATGGCACTAAGCACTGTCATTTCTAAATTACGTTGTCGGTTGTCACCAAAACGGAAACTTCTAGCAAATGTGCCATTAGGCCCACTGAGGCCGATCCAAACCAAACCAACTGGTTTTTCGGGTGTCCCGCCTGTTGGGCCAGCTACGCCGGTTGTTGAGATGCAATAGTCAACGTCTAATATTCTTTTGCCATTGGCTGCCATTTCAATGGCCACCTGCTCGCTAACGGCACCAAAATTAAGCAAAGCTTCATTTGAAACCTCGGCAATTCTGTTTTTGAGTTCATTGGAATAGGTCAGTAAAGCACCTTGATAATAGGCTGAGGCTCCGGGCACGGAGGCTATAGTCTGGGCAAGTTTTCCTGCTGTACAACTTTCTACAGTGCCAATACGCAACTTTTTTTCTAATAGTAAGGTTCCAAGAATGCCTTCTAGTGTTTGGTCGCCCTCTCCAAAAACAGCTTCAGGAAAACGATTTTTGAGTTCTGTAAAAAGTTCGTCGATGAATTGTGCTTCCGCTATTCCTTTGTACGAAGTGAGTCTTAACTTGACCAAACCTGGCGCTGGTAAGTAGGCCAAACCTAGTCCAGCTTGTCTGACGCGGTCTTCCCAATCTGAGATTTGTTCGGCCAAAAAAGATTCGCCAATTCCTTGCGTGAGGATGGTGCGGTGATATAAGTTGCTTTTACCGAAGCGTTCTTCTAAAATGGGAAACGCTTCTTCGGTCATGATGGTTTTCATTTCATAGGGCACACCCGGTAAGGAAATGAAAATGACATCTTTTTTCTCAAACCACATACCAGCAGCAGTTCCGCGTCTGTTTTTTAGAATTTTGGCTTTGACGGGTAAGGCCGCTTGTTGCACATTGACCTCGAGCATCGGCTTGTTGCGTCCTTCAAAAAAGGCAACAATTTGCGCAAGTGTTGGCTCATCAATTGCTAATTCAGAATTAAAGTAGGCCGCCAGCGTATGTTTGGTGAGGTCATCTTTTGTTGGGCCTAAACCACCTGTTATAATCACACAATTGGTGTCGGGAAGCAGGTTGTCGAGTGCAGCAATAATTTGTTGGGGGTCATCGGCAATTGACAGCGCCCGGGTTATTTGGTAACCACGCAAACTAAACTCTTGACCAAGCCATGAGGCGTTGGTATTGACTGTTTGGCCGATAAGAAGTTCATCGCCTATTGCAATGATTTCAACTTTCATGTTTTACAAATTTTGCAATCGATTCGATATGACCAGTGTGTGGAAATTGGTCTGCAAGGGCATATTTCTCAAGTTGGTAGCCAGCCATGGCGAGTGTGTTCGCATCACGGGCTTGAGTAGCCGGATTACAGCTGATGTAGACAATGCTTTGCGCACCCAAAGCTAAAACTTTTTGAAGGGTTTTAGGCGCAATGCCAGCTCTTGGCGGATCAAGCATGATGCGCTTGATTTTTCCTTGGAATTCGGGATATTCTTTTAAGAACTTCCCGACATCGGCAGCATAAAACTCAACACTACTAATTTGATTTTTAAGTGCATTTTCTTTGGCATCGGAGATGGCTTTTTCAACGATGTCGACGCCTATGATGCGCACATTTGGATTGCGCTTGGCCATGAGTTGGGCAATGGTGCCTGTACCGCAAAATAAATCCATGGCGATGTCTCCGTCTTCAAAAGGCTCTTCAAATAGGTAATCGAGTGCTTTGGCATAAAGTAATTCGGCACAAGCAGGGTTGGTCTGAAAAAAGCTCTCCATCGAAATCTGAAAGCGCAAGCCAGAAAGTTCTTCTTCAATGACCGGGTTTCCGTAAAGCAAGGTAGAAGAACCATTTTCAATTTTGGCACGGTCGGCAACGTTGTCGTTAATGGTGTGCCAAAGCCCGGCTATGCGTCCTGGGTGAAGATTTAATAAAAATTCAGTAAAGGCTTGAAGGTCAAAATTTTCAATGCCTTCAGAGGATGTGACAAGGTTGATGAGTAATTCGTTCTTTAAGAAGGATTTTCTGACAACAATGTGTCTGAAAAAACCTTTCTTTTGAGGTGGATGCCATGCCGGTAAGCCTGTTTTGAAAAGAAATAAACGCAAGTCTTTGAGTTTACTTTCCCATGCTTCGTCAAAAAGTCCACTTGGCTTGTTGAGGCTTTCAACTTTCCACCAGGTTCCTCTCCTTTTGAAACCCAAGGCAAAAGCGTCATCGAGCTCTTGGTTGGTTTCGAGGTCGTGCTCGATACAAGAGAAACTGTATTCCATCTTGTTGCGGTAGTGGTAGTGCGCGGGTGAGGAAATAAATGCATCAAATTTTTCAGGGCTGTCACGCAGGCCGCTGAGGCGCGCAAAGGTTTCGAGCGTGCTGTCTTGCTTGTATTTTTCTTGGATGGCAACCGGCACGTGAATGTAGGGGCCGCCTGAAATTTCTTGAAAAAGCTGGTGTTGTTCTTCAGCGGAACGCTCAATTACTTCGAGTAATTTGGCCTCTGCAAAGTTTTTGCGTTTGGTTTCAATCTTGGCTAGGACCGTTTGCCCTGGAAAGGCGTTGTCTACGAAGATTGTAAAATGTTGGTCATTTTCTTGCAGTCTTGCAATGCCTCTTCCACCAAATGCATAGGCAGTGATGAGAAGGGTGAGTTCTTGTCCACGATGAATCATATCATGCCGCGAATAACGCCGTTTTCTGAATTTTGAATAAAAGTTGTGATTTCGTTAAGAAGCGCTGATGAAGGGGAACCTTCGAGC
>JAURHO010000058.1 GCA_030833265.1 Crocinitomicaceae bacterium
TTCGAAAGTTGCACCAAGTATTGACGCGGAGGGTATCAGAAGTTGGAGACTTGCCAAAGGAGAACCTTTTGATTTAGCACCTGATACTGAGAAGGAGATTGCCTATGAATTCATTGCTTCAACTTCAAACAGAGCCAATGCCATCAACGCCCGTCGTTTTCCGTTGCGTTTTGTGCCTGGCCAAAAAACAGCGGTTCCTGGACTCAGGAAAATTTTAAAAAATGCCCTGAAAGGCGAACGCTATTATGTCATTTTGAGCCCGAATCAGGCCTATGGCAAAAAAGGCTACAGCAATGTTATTGGCCCTAATGAATCTGTGTTCTTTCTAGTCGATATCCTCGGAGTCAGGTCCATTTCATAAGAAATCTGTAAATTTGCATTGAAATTACCGTTTTGCAGAAAGTCGTCCATCTTCTTATTGTTTGTTTCTTTGCTGTTGCTTCCTTGCAAGCACAGCGTGCCCTTGACACCATAGATACCGAAGTGGGGAAAATCGTTTTGTACAGCAATAAAACGTGGTCTTTCTTGCAAGTATCTACCTTTGATGGTATCATGAATCCTCGTATTCATCAGGAAATGTTAGCTCAAGACCCAAGTTTCAAACATCCTTGGTCCAATGACGTCTGCTTCACGAGTCGCAATGACATGTCTAAATTAAAAGATACCATTTGGCTTTGTGTCAACAACGAATCGGATCAAAATTTCAATATGCCAGCTCCGGGTATTGTTACTTCTCGTTATGGTCCTCGTAATGGTAGAAACCACAACGGAATAGACATCGATTTGGAAACAGGAGACACCGTATACGCTGCATGGTCTGGAAAAGTACGCTACGCCAAATATAATGATGGCGGGTTTGGCAATTTGGTCATCATCAGACATCCAAATGGTCTAGAAACGCTTTATGCCCACTTGAGTAAATTCTTAGTTTATCCCGATCAAGATATCGTTGCCGGCGAACCCATTGGTTTAGGCGGGAACACAGGGCACTCTTATGGCTCTCATTTGCACTTTGAAGTGCGTTTCTATGATGTACCCATGAACCCTGAAGAAGTCATCGATTTTGAAGCTAAAGCCATCAAAAACGAAAACCTATTTGTGCACAAAGGATTGTTCAGACCCGGTGCAAAACCTTCAGACTACTACGAAGACCATCCGACCGAAGTTATTCAAGCACCTGTGGTGGTGCGCACCCCTCAAGTGAGGTATTACAAAGTCAGACCCGGAGACACCCTGACCGAAATTGCTGCCCGCAATGGCACCACCGTTTCACATTTGTGTCAGCTCAATGGCATCAAACCCACATCTGTCCTTCAAGTCGGACGCAGTATAAGAGTCAAGTAACATGAAATATCTATTGATCATATTCGTCCTTGTTTTAGGATTGAGCGCTTGCTCTGACTACGCAAAAATTTTGAAGGGTGCTGATTACAGTCAAAAGTTTGTGACCGCCAACACGCTTTATGAGCAAAAAGAATTTGATAAAGCCATTGTGCTTTATGAACAGATTTATCAGCACGCGCCTAAATCTGGAGAAGGTGAGGTTGCCTATTACCGTATGGCGACGTCTTATTATGCGCTCGAAGATTTTTACATGGCGCAATATTACTACAGCTCCTATATGCAGCGTTTTCCATATTCTGACAAGGCTGAAGAAGTGATGTTCATGATTGCTATGTGTTCTGTAAAAAATTCACCTGAATACAGTCTCGATCAAACAGAAACAGAAATGGCTATCAGTAATGTGCAGCAATTTGTTGATCGCTATCCAGGTTCTTACCTTATCGATTCTTGCAACCTCATTATCGATCAATTGCGTTTCAAACTCGAGCTCAAAGAATACGAAGCGGTAGCACTCTATGACCGCACTGAAAATTTCAAGGCTGCGGTTGCGGCTGGTGAAATATTCATGGAGCATTACAGTCGTTCAAAATTTTTAGAAGAGGTGCACTACATGGTGGTGAAAAACTCCTATTTCATGACCATCAATAGCATTGAAAGTAAAAAAAGTGAACGCAGCTCACAAACTATTGAAAGATTCCGTAACTTTGCCATTCGCTACGCTTCCTCGAAGTACATAAAAGAACTAGAAAACTACGTAGCGGCGCTCGAAAAAATTAAATAAAATACACATGAGTTTCAAAAACACAACAGCAGAACGTACAACAGTTACCCGTGATACCATCTTAGTTGAAGAGAAAACAGGTAACATCTACGAATCTTTGGTGGCTATCTCTAAAAGAGCTAATCAAATTTCTACTGAACTCAAAGAGGAATTGACTCAAAAGTTGCAAGAATTTGCAACGCACACCGATAACCTCGAAGAAATTTTTGAAAACCGCGAGCAAATCGAAATCTCTAAGCATTACGAAAAAATGCCGAAGCCAACAGCCATCGCTATGGAAGAGTTGCTCGAAGAAAAAATCTACCTCCGCAAACCTGAGGCCTTGCAATAAACATGTTTGGTAAGCGCATCCTTCTTGGTATTACAGGAGGTATTGCCGCCTACAAAACAGCCTCCTTGGTTCGCTTGCTCAAAAAGAGCGGCGCAGACGTTCGTTGTGTCCTTACACCAGCCGCTACTTCTTTTATTAGTCCGTTAGTTTTAGCCACACTTTCTGAAAATCCGGTTCATATCGAATTTTGGAATAAAGAAACAGGGCAATGGAATAACCACGTTGAATTAGCACTTTGGGCTGACCTCATGCTCATTGCTCCAGCTACTGCCAATTCGGTTTCAAAAATGGCCAATGGAGCTTGTGATAATTTATTACTCGCTTGCTATCTTTCCTTAAAGTGTCCGTGTATCATCGCGCCGGCTATGGATTTAGATATGTATCAGCACCCGAGCTTCAAAAGAAACCTCCAAACGCTGCTTTCAGATCAAGTCACGATTATTCCGGCAACTTTTGGCGCTTTAGCCAGTGGGCTAGAGGGGCAGGGCCGAATGGAAGAGCCCGAAAACATCTTGCGCTTTGTTCAAGAATTTTTCAAGCAGGCTGCGCATCAAAAATCAACTAAACGTCTTCTTATAACAGCAGGGCCAACCCTTGAGCACCTCGATCCTGTGCGTTATATTTCGAATCATTCCACTGGGGCAATGGGCTTTGCACTTGCCAAAGCAGCCCTCATGAAAGGTTTCGAAGTTTTAATGATAGCCGGGCCAAGTCAATATGAATTACAGCATCCGAATTTTCAAAGAATCGATGTGCAAAGCGCTGAACAGATGCTGTCTGCAGTTCAAGCACATTGGTCTGCCATGGATCTCGGTATATTTACGGCGGCGGTTGCAGATTATCGGGCAGCAAATGTAGCGGCAGAAAAAATCAAGAAATCAGCCACAGAACTACGTCTTGACTTGGTAAAAAACCCCGATATCTTGGCTTGGGCTGCTGCAAACAGAACCCAACAAGAAATTGTCGGTTTTGCCCTTGAAACAAATAATCAAGAAGAAAATGCGTTAAAGAAACTACACGACAAAAACCTTGACTACATTGTGCTCAATTCACCACAAGAAGGCGTCAGCGGTTTTGGTTCAGAAACTAATATTATCACTATCTTCGGAGCTAAAGGCCAAAAGCATGCTTTGCCCCTGATGTCAAAGTTTGCAGCGGCCCAGGCCTTGTTAGAAATACTTGATGAAAAGACACATGAAAACTAGTCTATTTGTATTGTTTTTAATTTGCATGACAACTATTGCTCAGGCTCAAGAACTCAATTGCCAAGTAAATATCGTTGTCGATAACAAAGTTGAAGTCAGTTCCACAGAGCAAGAAATCATCAATCAGATGAAGCAAAGTATCACTGAAATCATGAACAACACGGCCTGGACCAAAGATAAGTTCAAGACCGAAGAGCGCATCAACTGCAATATCCAGATTCAAATTCGAGAAATACCTGCCACAGGCGCCTACAAAGGCGATATTCAAGTTTCGAGTGTGCGCCCAGCCTATAACAGCAGCTACAATTCAACACTTTTCAATTTTCAAGATGAAAATTTTCAGGCGGGTTTCTCAAGAGGGGCAGTTCTCAATTATGTGCCTAATCAATATCGAGATAACCTGACTTCTATTTTAGCTTTCTATGCCTATTTCATTATAGGGATGGATTACGACTCTTTTTCACCAAAAGGAGGAACACCTTATTTTCAAGAGGCGCAGCAAATTGTAACACTTGCTCAGACAGGTGGAGCACCAGGCTGGAAGTCTTCTGAAAGTAGCAAAAGAAATCGCTTTTATCTTGCTGACAACATGTTACAACCAGTTTTTGAACCTTACCGCACTTGTATTTACATGTACCATCGCCAAGGGCTGGATCAACTTTATGACCGCAAAGCCGAAGGAAAAAAAGCCATTTTTGCGGCCCTAAATTTACTGACACCCATCATGGCAACGCGCCCTAACACCGTGAATGTCGTGAGTTTTCTTTTTGGCAAAACCACAGAACTTAAAAACATCTTTTCTGATTCTGAGCTCAAAGAAAAGCAAGATTTAGTGACCCTGCTAAAGAAACTTGACCCTGCCAACGCCACGCGTTATAACTCAATTCAAGAATAATGTTGCTTTGGTTGCGCATCCAACATTTCGCGCTCATAGACGAAGTGACACTTCATTTCGAAAAGGGGTTTAGTGTCCTGACGGGTGAAACAGGTTCTGGTAAATCCATTATTCTTGCCGCCACCAACCTAATTCTCGGGGAAAGGGCCGACTTAAAAATCATTGCACCCGGAGCAAAAAAAGCAATTGTTGAGGCCCAATTTGAAATCCCTGCTTCTTTTCAAGCCTTTTTTAATCAGCATGAGCTAGATTTCGAAGACAAAACCATTATCCGTAGAGAAATTCTTCAAGAAGGAAAATCGAGGGCTTTTATCAATGATACGCCTGTTCAGCTACAGGTACTCAAAGACTTAACAGCTCAACTCATTCAAATTCATTCTCAATACAATACTCTTGATTTGAAATCAAGGAGTTATCAGTTGCACTTACTCGACGTATTATTAGGGCTTGAAGACAAACGCCTTAGTTATGAGCAGCGTTACAAAGCATTTTCCAACCTCAGCAACACACGACTTCAAAAAGCTCAAGAATTAGCGAGTTTGCAACAGCAACAAGATTTCAATGCCTTTATGCTGACCGAACTAGAGGCCTTGAACTTGCAAGATCCTGCACTCGAAACACTCGAGCAAGACCTCGAACGCTTCGAATACAGTGAACAATTGCAGCAGGCCTACAGTTACATGGAGAGCTTGCTTCAAGACAACGGAGTTTATGAACAACTTTATCGGGTCAAGCAAGAACTTGAAAAACCAAGACGCATTGATCCGGTATTACAAGGCTATTACGAGCGGATGTCTGCCATGCTCATTGAGCTCAAAGAATTAGCCCGCGATGCGGCTTCTTTTTCAGCGCAAGAATTGGATCAAGCACAACAGCAAAAACTCTTGCAATGGCAAGATCAGCTCAACCATTGCTTATTGAAGCACCGCGTTCAAAATGTAAGTGAGTTGCGCCAAGTCTTTTCAGATCTTTCTGCTAAAGTGAGTAACCTTCATGAGCTCGAGCAAGCGCTCAGCCGTCTGGACCTCGAACTTGAAAAGGAAAAAATAGCGCTAGAACAGTTGGCTCTCAAACTACATGAACTCAGGGTAAAAGGAGCGCCTTCGGTCAGCGAAAGTCTACAAAAAATCTTACACGGCCTCAAATTGCCACACACCACCTTAACCTTTGACTTATCCCAAACAGAAAATCTACAACTCAATGGCTTTACGCAAATTCAGTTGTTGTTTTCTGCCAATTTAGGTCATCAGCCTGTTGCTGTAGAAAAAGCAGCAAGCGGCGGTGAATTATCGAGGTTGATGCTGGCTCTACAACAAATGGTCTCTGAAAAGAAGGCTTTACCTACGATTATTTTTGACGAAATCGATACCGGTGTTTCTGGTGAAGTCGCTTTGAAAATGGCAAGTTTACTCCAAGAAATGTCCAAAAATGGGCAGTGTTTGGCCATTACCCACCTGCCGCAAGTTGCAGCGAAAGCCATACATCATTTCAAAGTGAGTAAAGAAGTAACAGCCGAACGCATGCTAACTTCCGTAAATGCACTCTCAAAAGCAGAACGCCGCATTGAAATTGCCAGGCTCATGAGTGGCGAACAAATCAGTGAAGCAGCCTTGCAGCATGCCGATAACTTGCTTTCCAACTAGGCTCATGCTGACGCTTCCCGACAATCCTTGCATAGAAAAAATAGAACACGGCAAACCCTTGCTTTTATTAGGGAGTTGTTTTTCAGATGAAATAGGGCAGTGTTTACAGCAAAACGGGTTTGCTGCACAAGTGAATCCGGGCGGAACGCTCTTTCATCCATTAGCCATTGCAAAGCTGCTCAATTGGGCACTTGACGACAAGCAAACTTTGCGCACTTTTCCAAGAGCCGATGTTTGGCTTTCTTGGGATTTAGCAGGTAGTGTCTATGCGATGTCTGAAGCTGCGCTTCTTGAAAAACTTACCCAATTAAAAACACAGCTGAGAAAGTTGCTCCTTGAAAGCAGCCATTTGCTCCTTACCTTTGGTAGCGCTTGGGCGTATCGTTTAAATGAAGACCAAAGTTTGGTCGCCAATTGCCACAAGCAGCCCAGCCAATTATTTAGCAAAGAGCAAACAACAGTTCAAACCATTGTCGATACTTGGAAGGCGCTTATTGACCTGATCAAACAACACAACCCAACTATTTCTATTGTTTTTACGGTAAGCCCCGTGCGTCATGCAAAAGATGGTCTACATGAAAACAACCTCAGTAAAGCCAAGTTGCTGTTGGCTATTGAAGCGTTGGTTGAAGTGACCAATTGCACTTACTTTCCGGCCTATGAATTGGTACTGGATCAACTCAGAGATTATTCCTTTTTCAAGGAGGATGGCGTGCACCCCAATGAAAAAGCGACGGCTCATGTTTGGGATTATTTCAAACGCAACTTTTGTAGTGATCAAACCCAGCAAGTATTAAAAGAATGGGAGGCTTTGCAGTTAGCGCTGCAGCACAAGCTTTTGTATCCAGAGAGCCAAGAAGCGCAGCAACACAACGCAAGATTAGCGCAAATGAAAACAGCTTTTAAAGAAAAGTATCCGGAATTTACTGCCACTCAGCTTTGAACTGCGCTAAAAATTCAAGCATAAATTCATGGCGCTGTTGCGCTATTTTTTGAGCACTTGCCGTTTCCATCCGATCCTTTAGCAAGAGTAGTTTCTCATAAAAATGATTGATGGTGTGCCCTTTGTCTTGGGCGTAGGCTTCTTTGCTTTGATGTAGGGTAGGCGCTACTGCTGGATTATAAAGTGCCCTGTTTTTTGAACCGCCGTAAGCAAAAGCTCTCGCAATTCCGATGGCACCTATTGCGTCCAGACGATCCGCATCCCTGACAATTTGCCCTTCAAGACTAGTTGGCTGATCTGCCACAAGGGCGCCCTTGTAACTCACTACAGCTATGACCTGGCAAACCTGATCTTTGAGTTGATCGGGGCAATTTAGTTTTTCTAAAAGTTGCTTGGCCACATTGGTTCCTGCTTCGAAATCACCACCGTTGTATTTGTGGTCTGAAATGTCGTGGAGTAGGGCGGCTAATTCAATAACCAGGGCATCGCCACCTTCTTGTTTTTGCAGCAATAAGGCCGTTCTTCTGACCCGATCAATGTGCTGCCAATCATGACTCCCTTCTTGATGGCTGAACTGTGCCTTGACAGTGTTTTCTACTTGTTGAAGTAGTAACTGCATTAGATTTTTTGAATCTTTTTTCTGGAAATTTGACTATTGGAAACAACTTCCAAAATATAAGTTCCTGAAATTAAAGTTTGTAAATTAAGTTCTTGCTGGGTGGTTTGCAACACAATTTTGCCGGAAAGATCTAGTATTTTGATCAGGTCAATGGCTTCTTGACTTTTTACAGTCATGAATTGTGAGGTAGGGTTTGGATACACTTGGAAATCAATTTGTTCAAGTGTTTGAACACCTACAGGGTCATCTTTCAAGACTTTGATGTCATCGAGGTACAAAATATAGTTATCGATGCCGCGTAAAATAAAAGCGATGTAAATGGTAGAATCGTTGTAGCCTTGCGTGCTTAAATTAACCGTTCTGCAGGTCCAGTCGAAGTTTTCTTCATTGACGTTCCCGATGGTGTCCGTAAAAGCTGCAGGATCGTTGGTAGTGGTAGAAACCAATACAAGGTAATCATCTGGGTAGGAGGGGTCGTGCGATTTTGCTTCCCAGCTTAGGTAATTGCCAAAACTTCCTAGGCTAAGCGCTGGCGTAATGAGCCAACGGTTAGCGGTGTCGGCGTTCAAAAAATAAGAACTTGCAGCCGCAACGGTGTCTTGCGCATTTTCAGGATCTATGGTTGTGATCCAGCCACTTGCATATTGCTCCAGACCTACGGCAGGTGCCTGGTTGTCCAGATTGAGTAAAGTATAATTACTCGGCATGCCTGTCTGAAAGGTGGTGTTTAGGAGCTCCGTTTGCGCAAATGATTGAAAGGTGCAAAACAGTAAGAGAAAAGGCAAGTAACGTAAGTTCATATTGTAAAGATAATAAAAGAGTTAGTCAACGAGCGTGATCAGGATTTCATTGAACTCTTGATAAAAGACGTCAAACTCTTGCAGATGTTTCTTGAAGAAGGCTAAAATTTTTGGCCAGTCCGAGTGCTCATAGAAATTGCAGTCATGGAGTGTCCAGCTAATGCGGCCAATTAACTGTCCTTCTTTATTGACAAATTGTTGCTCCCAGGTAGTTTGAACAGACATGCTATTTTCCAAAACGACCTTCAATTCAGTGAGTTGTTCCCAGAAAATAGCTTGAATGCCGGGGTCCTTGAATTGAATGTCGTAGCAAATTGAAGCTGATCTGCCCTCGCAAACCATGCGTAAGTAAGTATTCTTAACTTGCGTAGGATAACTCGCCCAATTGACGCGTTTACCGGAAGCAGATAAGCAAGCACGCATGTGGGCTTTGAATTCAGCCCAAAAAGCTTCATTCCAAGCCTTGCGTTCTTCTTTGGGTAACATGAATTACTTGTTTCCTTTCGCGTGATCCGCTAAGAACTGTTGTAAACCGATGTCTGTCAATGGATGTTTTACCAAAGCTTTAATAGCAGACAACGGACCCGTCATGACATCTGCTCCGATGCTTGCACAATTGATGATGTGCATTGGGTGACGCACAGATGCTGCTAAAATTTCGGTATCAAAAGCGTAGTTGTCATAAATGACACGAATTTGCTCAATGAGTTGTAAACCATCTGTAGAAACGTCGTCGAGTCGGCCTAAAAATGGTGAAATGTAAGTTGCTCCGGCTTTTGCAGCAACAAGTGCTTGACCTGCAGAAAAGATCAGTGTACAATTTGTACGAATCCCTTTCTGAGAAAAATACTTGATGGCTTTGAGGCCTTCTGCGAGCATAGGAATTTTAACGACAATATTTTTGTGCAAAGCCGCTAAAACTTCACCTTCTTTTACCATTCCTTCAAAATCGGTGGCAATCACTTCTGCACTTACAGGGCCATCAACAATGTTGCAAATATTGACATAGTGTTGCAAAATGTTGTCTTGACCTGTGATGCCTTCTTTGGCCATCAAGGATGGATTTGTGGTTACACCATCGAGGATACCCATGTCATGGGCTTCTTTGATTTCATTGAGGTTGGCGGTGTCGATAAAAAATTTCATGGGTTTATTTTTTGCGGTTTTTAAGCA
>JAURHO010000005.1 GCA_030833265.1 Crocinitomicaceae bacterium
TTGACCTCGTTCGTACAGGACAAGCCGCACAATACATCCCTGGATTTGTTGTAGGCAAACATGAAGTCTTCCCGATTCCTCAGGTAGAAATTGATTTAGCCGGCGGAACATGGAGTCAAAACCCAGGTTATTAATCTTTAGCAGTTAAAAGCCATGAAAAATTTATTCTTAAGCATCCTGACAATCGCGCTTGGTTTAGCCGCTTGCCAAAAATATGAACCAACCCTCGGTGACCCACCAAGCGTTGCTGACGCAGCATTCACAATGTCGCCATCTGCAGCAAACGTCAACGTGATTGAACTGAGCGCTAACAATCCAAATATTCAGTGCGTTTGGGACTTTGGTAACGGAACCAAAGCACAAGGCCCTAATGTAACAGCAACTTATCCGTATGCCGGAACTTATACGGTTAAACTAACTGTGTTTGCCAAAGGCGGAAGCCGCAGTTCAAGCCAAGTAGTAACGATCGCCAACGACGATTTTACACTTTTAAACAACCCTTATTACACATTGCTAACGGGAGGTGTAAACGGCCCTGGCTACAAAGTTTGGGTGGTCGACTCAACGGTCTCTGGACACATGGGTGTTGGACCAGATCCAGAAAGTGCACTTGGCCCAATCCCTGAATGGTGGGCTGCCGGAGCCAATGAAAAACCAGGTTGCGGACTTTACGATGACCAATACATTTTCTATTTAAATGGATTTAAATATGACATGATCACGAACGGAGACGTTTACGTGCACAACTCTTTAGCCGCTTCTTTCCCAGGGTCGTTTCAAAACTTAGCAGATTTCACAGCCCCATTCTCGGATCAATTAAACGAGAGCTGGTTATTGACCGAAGGAACTGAAACAACCATTACGATTTCAAATAACGCCTTTATTGGCTTCTTTACCGGAACAAGAGTTTACCGCATCTTAAGCGCTACAGACTCAACATTGCATTTACAATACGGACACCATGCCGGTGGCCTTAAATGGTACCTTAAATTAAAAGCACTGCCTTAAAAAACGAACTATGAAAATGATGTTATTTACACTTTTAAGCGTTGCCTTGATGGCGTGTCAGCCTGATGTGGTGAAGCCTGCTGGCAAACCAAGTAATTTACAGACGCAATTGACAGTTACCAATGGCGAGGTCCATGTTCAGGCCACAGCCGATAGCACTAATTTTTACACGATTACCTTCTTCGATGTCAATGATACTGTAACGGTAGAAAGTAAAACTGGTGAGGCTACGCATATTTTCAATGCGAGTGGTACTTACAAAATCAGAACGCGTGCTCATGTCATGCAAAATGATTTTATTGAATTGAACGAAGAGGTGCTCATTGAAATTAGCACGGGTAGTTCAGGAGCGCCAAATTCAGGATACATAAGCCCATTAAGCTATCCTGGCTATTCGCTTGTATGGAGCGATGAATTTAATGGCAGCAGTCTATCCAATGACTGGACACATGACGTTGGAACCGGAAGTTGGGGTTGGGGTAACAACGAATTGCAATATTACAAGCAAGACAACGCGGTGGTTGCAGACGGCTTACTTACCATCACGGCTAAAAGCGAAACGTTTAATACTTCTAATTACACTTCAAGCCGCGTCAAAACCCAAGGCTTGAAATCTTGGAAATATGGCCGCATCGACGTACGCGCTGCACTTCCATATGGTCAAGGTATTTGGCCAGCTATTTGGATGCTTGGCGACAACATTACCTCAGCTGGATGGCCTGCTTGCGGTGAAATTGATATCATGGAGCTCATCGGTGGTGCGGGCGCAAATGACCGCACAGTACACGGGACCGTGCACTGGAGCAACAATGGTGCTCATGCGCAATATGGTGGTAGCAAGAGCCTAACTTCAGGAAAATTTGCCGATAATTTCCATGTCTTTTCTATTGTTTGGGATGCCAACTCTATTCACTGGTTAGTTGACAACGTTGAGTATCATAGTGTTGATACTAGCCCGGCCGAAATGAGTGAATTTCGCGAGAAATTTTTCATCATCTTGAATGTAGCCGTTGGGGGTAACTGGCCTGGGTCACCTGATGGCACTACTACTTTCCCACAAAAAATGTTTGTCGATTACGTTCGCGTATTTCAATAAAAAGATTCATGAAAGCTTTGTCTTCCCTTTTTGTACTTGTCATCCTTTTTGGATTTCACAGTGCTGAACAACTCTATTTTACCAATCCTAGCGATCAAGAAATAGATGCCCTAATTGCCAACATGACCATTGAGCAGAAAGTGGGGCAAACGTGTCAAATTACCTTAGACGCCATCCATAAAACCGATGAAAAGGGGCAAGCTCTGGTACCTGCACAAATTGATCCTCAAAAACTCAAGGAAGCCATCATGACATACCATGTTGGTTCGGTGCTCAATGTAGGTGCTCATACAATCAGCAGAGAAGAATGGATGTCCATCATGAATGATGTGCATGCGCCTTATTTAAAAAAGGAAACGAACATCCCTGTGCTTTACGGTATTGACGCCATTCATGGTGTAAATTACACGATTGGTGGGACGCTCTTTCCGCAAGAAATTGGTTTGGCTGCTACTTGGAATCCTGGTTTAGCTGAAAAAATGGGTCAGATTACTGCCTATGAATGCAGGGCTTCCGGAATTCCATGGAATTTTTCACCAGTTCTTGATTTAGGTCGTCAGCCTCTTTGGTCTCGACATTTTGAAACACTTGGGGAAGACCCTTTCCTCTGTACGCAAATGGGAGCCGCACTTGTTAGGGGCTATCAAGGTACTAAAGGAGAAGTAGATGAATTTCACGTGGCAGCATGCCTCAAACACTTTGTGGGCTACAGCGCAAGCTTCAGTGGGCGTGATCGTACACCCGCCTGGATTCCTGAAAAATACATGCAAGAATTATACTTGCCAGCTTTTAAAGAGGCCGTCGCTCAAGGAGCGCTTACACTCATGATCAACTCCGGGGTGGTCAACGGTATTCCTGGCCACGCCAATTACCAACTCCTGACTCAAACGCTCAAAAAAGATTGGGGCTTCAAAGGTTTTGTTGTATCTGACTGGGAAGACTTCATTATGTTGCACACCGTGCATCGTACTGCTCCGACTTTAGCCGAAGCAGCTATTCAGGCTTTTAACGCAGGCGTAGACATGAGCATGGTGCCTTCAAATCCGCAATACAAAACCTATTGCCAAGACATGATTGCCGCCGTAAAAAGTGGCAAAATCAGCATGGCCCGCCTTGATGACGCCGTAAGAAGAATTTTGTATGTCAAGAAAAAACTGGGCCTTTTTGCCAACCCTTTTCCAGGTTTCGATCAATACAATTTATTTGGAAGTCAAGATTTCCAAAGGGTGGCCAAAGCTGCAGCTTTAGAATCCATTACCTTATTGAAAAACCACAATTCAGTGCTTCCGCTAACCGCTAACCAGCGTATTTTAGTAACTGGACCCGGAGCAAACAGTTTGAATATGCTCAATGGCGCCTGGACTCATACTTGGCAAGGAATGGAAACAACCTACAATACCAAAGGGGTCCCGACTATTTATGAAGCGCTCTCAAAAACACTAGTCAATAAAGCTACAGTTAGTTACCAGCCCGGCGTAGAACTTTACTTAGAAAAAGATTTTGAAGCTTCTCGATTTATTGAGCTTGATGCCTACAAAAAAGCACTCAAAAAAAATGACGTCATCGTCATTTGTGTCGGAGAATTACCTTCAACTGAAAAACCAGGAGATATCCGTAGCCTTCAACTAGACGACAAACAAAAAGAGCTAGTTCGCTTAGCCAAAGCTGCCAAGAAGAAAGTAGTTGTTGTGCTTCTTGAAGCCAGACCGAGAATTATCAATGACATTGAGCCACTCTGCGATGCGATTATTCAGGCTTACCTTCCAGGTGACCAAGGTGGGGCTGCGCTTGCAGAACTCATGTCTGGAAATGCTGACTTTACAGGGCGCTTGCCTTATACCTATCCGCGTTACGACGGCGTGATCGAATTTTACGACCACCCAAGAAGTGTAGACCGCGCTAAATCCGGAGACTTCTCTGCTTACAACCCACAATGGGATTTCGGTTTTGGTTTGTCGTACAGATCTGCAAGTATCAGCGGTATGCGCTTTGATGTCAAAGACCAACAAAAAGGAACTTTTAATATTCAAGTGAACGTTCATAATCCACATGATCAGGCAGTTACAACTGTCGTTCCCATTTATCTCAGCGACTTATACGCCTCCACAACACCTGAAAACAAAAGACTCATTGGCTTTAACAAGGTAGCGCTTCGTCCGGGAGAAAACAAAACACTCGAATTCACTTTTGATGCAACTACACTAAAGCGCATCAGCGTTGATGGAAAGTGGCGTGCCGAAAAAGGCACATTTGAAATCATTTGCGGACAAGAAAAACTGGTGTTCGAACTAGATAACGACATTAATTTCGATTGATAATTAGCACATTACACTGGATTTTTCTTGCTTATTGTATTTTTTACTATATTTAACCCAAACTTTCTAATTTAGAAACTCTAAAACCCTTAAAAATTAACAACATGAAAAAACTGTACTTTTTGCTTTTTGCACCAGTTTTAAGCCTTACCGCTCAGGTAGAGGGAACATGGAAACTTGCTCCACAAGCAGGAGCACTCGGTGTTGGTCCTAACCTTGGCGATATCAGCTGGTGGTCTAACGGTGCTGGTGATGTCACCACGCGTGCATGTCTTTTTGACGACTCAATTAAATTCGAAGCCAATGGCGCAATGACCCATTACATGGACGGTTCAACATGGCTCGAAGGATGGCAAGGTGCCACTCCAGATGCATGTGGAACTCCTGTAGCTCCTCACACGGGCGGTTCAGCAACTTATGCCTATGATGCAGCAGCTGGAACACTCACGGTTAATGGTATCGGTGCTCATATCGGGCTTCCAAAAGCTGTTAACGGCGGTGAAATTTCTAATGGTGCAGCAATTCCAGCATCAAGAACTTACAATGTTGCTTTCTCTAACGGAGGAAACACCATGACCGCAGACATCAGTATTGGTGGTGGCTGGTGGCGTTTTGTTTACAACAGAACGGTTCCACTTGCTGTTCAAGATTACCAAGTTAAATTCCGTGTAGACATGTCACAATACACAGGTTCTTTAACTGGTGGTGTATTCGTAAACGGTTCATTCAACGGATGGTGTGGTACTTGTAACCCAATGACTGACATGGGTAACGGTAACTGGGAAGTAACACTTCCATTAGCTCCAGGTGCTATCGAATACAAATTCACTATCGATGGTTGGAACGCTCAAGAAGAATTCACAGGAACTGAAACTTGTATTGACCCAATTAACGATGGTTTCAACAACCGTTACCACGTTGTCGCAGGTGATGTTATTTTGCCAAACGTATGTTTTGCAAGCTGTGACATCTGTACAAACGCGATCACTTTCAAAGTAGACATGAATGACTACATCACGGCTGGTGGTTCTACAGCAGCAGGTGTGTTCTTAAATGGTAACTTCAACGGATGGTGTGGTTCATGTACACCAATGGCAGACGCTAACAACGACAATGTATGGGAAGTAACTGCACCTATCGGAGCAGGCGCTATCGAATACAAATTCACAGTTGATGGCTGGAATGACTCTGAGCAATTTGATGCTACAGCAACTTGTATCGATCCAGTAAATGACGGTTTCAACAACCGCTACTATGTAGTTACAGCTGCAGCTACACTTCCTGAAGTGTGTTGGGAAAGCTGCTCTGACTGTTTAGCTGGTGTAGAAGAATTGAACAACACAGTTTCTATCTATCCTAACCCAGTTAACAGCATCATGACAGTAAAAGCTACTGACGCCATGCAAAGCATCCGCATCCTTGACCTTACTGGTAAAGTGGTTGCTACAATTGCTGCTAACGGTCTTACTCAAGAAATCAATGTAGATAGCCTCAAAGCAGGTGTTTACACTATCCAAATTACTACTGCTGTTGGTAACAGCGCTAAGCAATTTGTGAAGAAATAAGAAGTTGATTGATGAAAAGGAGGGGTTCTCAAAAGGAACCCCTTTTTTTGTGCTCAATAATCGGAGAGCTATCCTTATTTTTGCAGCATGGATCACGACATTGAATTGCGCTTTCAAAAACTTCAAAAACACCTTGAACAAGATTTTGGTCCCGGGATGGATATGTCTGCCTTTTTGTTTCTTGTGGGTGTCAATGAACTTGGAATGGGTCACCAAACGTTTTCCAAACAGCAAAAGATGGAATTAATGCACATTGCTATTTGTACGCTACTCGAACCCTATGGCTATTATACTTTTGAGGGCAGAGACGCAGATTTATGGCCTCATTTCAAACTCAACCAACAACTTCCATCGCTTAATCACCAACAACAACAGCATTTGCTCAAAGAAGCGCTTCTTGAATACTTCATTAAAAATGAATATTACCAAGAATAATTCGAACCCTTTTCTTCTGAATACGTAATTTTGTAGCAATGTCTGAAACTCCTCAAAAAACTCCTTCTAAATTCAAAACCTACTTGGTTTTTACCAAGTTTCGTTTGTCTTTCTTAGTGATCCTATCTGCGCTTAGCGGATATCTATTTGCTGGCGGTAAAGACCTTCTTGAAATCACCTATTTAATGCTAGGCGGCACGCTTGTTACCGGAGCTTCAAATGGTGCTAACCAAATCTGGGAGCGCCATCTTGATAAAATCATGAACCGCACCAACAGAAGACCCTTGCCTACCGGTCAGATGTCGCTCCAAGAAGCATATATAATTGTAGTTCTTTTCTTGCTCTTGGGCACTTACTTGCTTTGGTTGATCAATTTGAAAAGTGCCATTCTTGGTTTACTCGCCTTTGTAAGCTATGTTTTTTTATACACGCCTCTCAAACAAATCACTCCGTGGGCCGTATTTGTTGGAGCTTTCCCAGGAGCCATTCCTCCATTTTTAGGGGCTATTGCCGCCACCGATGCATTTGGCTTTGTGCCTGGTGTCCTTTTCTTTGTTCAGTTTACCTGGCAGTTTCCACATTTTTGGGCCATCGCTTGGGTGCTCTATGACGACTACAAAAAAGCGGGTTTTTCTTTGCTGCCCTCTAAAGACGGCAAAAGCAAAGCGTCGGGTTTCCAAATCATGGCTTATTCGCTTGCGCTCATTCCATTTAGCCTTATGCCCTGGATCCTCGGCTGGACTGGAATTGTTACGCTTATAAGTGCTAGTTTACTAGGCGTATGGTTCTTTTATTTGTCTTATAAATTGTATCATAGTTGCGAAACTTCCGATGCGCGTAAACTCATGTTCGCTTCATTTGTTTATTTACCGATCATCCAATTCATTTATGTGTTTGATCGCACCGATCATTTTATTGAAATTTTAAATAAACTACCATGAATTATGACCTGAATCCAGAAGTCAAAGAGAAAATGAAGAAAAATCTCGTCTATGTCGGGATCTTCAGTATTATCATGCTCTTTGCCGGCCTCACCTCCGGATACTACGTATCTATGGGAAAATCATTTTGGCTCAAATACCCCATGCCAAATGGGTTTTACCTGAGCACACTTTTTATTGCTTTGAGTAGTCTTACCTTTTGGTTGGCTATACAAAGCGCTAAAAAAGACCGCCAAAGTCAACTAAAATTAGGCATGGCTGCAACCCTCATCTTTGGGGCGGGCTTTATTTATTTTCAGTTTCAAGGATACCAACAACTCGTCGATCGCGGAATCAACCCTGTCAACGACATCTTGGTGACTAACGGCCGTTACGGAGATTATTATGAAGTCAAATACAAAGGACAATTAGTCGCTGTTGACGGCAACGAATATCTTATCAATGGCAAGCCCATGAACGACTACGAATTCTTGGAAATTCAAAATTTCTTTAAGCAATTCGAAAATTCAAATCGATTATCGTCGCTTCGATTAAAAAATCCAAATCAAAAGATCGAATTGTATTACAACGGAAGTCCAGTAGTTTATAAATCCGGCAAACTTTATGCGAATGACAGTACCCAATTCACCTACACCGATGAATTGCGCTTAAGTGAATTAGCACTCAATATCCGTGACAAACGCGGCGATTTCTTCGCTAGAGGGCAATATGGAAAAGACTTCACCATCTATTACTCTGGCAAAGAGCTTCAATACGAAAACCGCCAATTGAAATACAACGGGACCGTGCTGAAGCCGCACCTCATGCTGAGCGCAATGCAATCTGCTGACTCCGCTTCTTCCTATTTATATTTAATTAGTTTCGTGCATTTGCTTCACGTCACCATTGCGCTACTTTATTTACTGAAAGTTGCAATTGCCTCATTTTCAGGTAAATTCTCATCTCAAAATCATTTGTCTCTTCGCCTGAGCAGTATGTTCTGGCATTTTTTAGGCCTATTATGGCTCTATTTACTCGTGTTTTTGATTTTTATTCACTAAACTTGCACAAAAATTTCTCTATAAAATGGCCGGACATTCTGCACAATTAGACGCCAAAACACTGTGGGGTGGAAAAGAATCCCCTTTCCAAACAAGTTATGGTAAATTGATGATGTGGTTCTTCCTTGTGTCGGACGCACTTACATTTAGTGGCTTATTAATCGCCTACGGCTTCACCCGCCATGATGCTCAAGATGCATGGCCTATCGGTGAAGAAACCTTTAATTCAATGCCTTTCTTGGGTCACGGATATCCGTTACTTTATGTAGCGCTCATGACCTTCATTCTGATCGTATCTTCGGTTACTATGGTGCTTGCCGTTGAAGCTGGACACCGCATGGACCGCAAAGGTGTAACCAAGTGGATGATTGCTACCATTATTGGTGGTTTCTTCTTTTTGGGCTCACAAGCTTGGGAGTGGTCTCACTTTATTCACGGTTCAGAATTTGGTAAAATTGAATTAGCCGATGGTTCTGTTGCTATCGTTAAAGGTCACTTCGGAGAACTTGAAAGTTTCCAAGTACTTGAAGCGGGTAAAGAACACAAGGCAGGTGCAATCATCAAAGATGACTTAATGCACCAATATCAGCACGCTGCTGAAAAAGGCCATCTAGAGGCCGGAAAAATCCATTTAGCTGATGGTTCTGTTGCTAAAATCAACAAAGCACACGACCACGACATGAAATTGATCATCAAGAAAAGTGGCAAAACCTACAAAGTGGGTGGCAAAGAAATCACAGGTAAAGAAGCTGAAAAACTTTACTACGAAGCGCTTTATTCAGGTGAAGAAAACCGCGTTATCTACGGTGCAAACATGAAGCAAAACGAATATGGGCCACAACAATATGCTCAATTCTTCTTCTTCATTACAGGTTTCCACGGTTTCCACGTATTCTCAGGTGTAATCATCAACATCATTATTTTACTAGGTGTGCTTTCTGGTACTTACCACAAACGCGGACACTATGAAATGGTTGAAAAAACTGGTCTATACTGGCACTTCGTTGACCTTGTATGGGTCTTTGTATTTACCTTCTTCTATTTATTGTAATTCTCCAAAAGCTTAGCAGATCATGGAAAGAGACGACTTAATTGAATACTCCCTTCACGGACATCACGACGAAGCTACAGGAAAGAGCATTCGTCAAAAAATTTACAAAGTAACATTACTCCTTACAGTTATTACTGTCATTGAAGTGTTAATTGGTGCAAGCATCAAGCAATCTTCAGATTGGTGGTCTACTGTAAAGGTTTTGTTCATTTTGCTTACTTTACTAAAAGCAGGTTACATTGTTATGGTATTTATGCACCTCGGAGACGAGCGCAAATACTTACGCAACGTTATTCTTATTCCTTACTTTATTTTTGTTCTATACCTCATCTTTATCGCCCTTTGGGAAGGTACAGCAGTAGGAACAGTTTGGGATAAAATGTTTCCATAACTATGGATCAAAAAGCCCCGAGCCGCGGTAAAGGCAGATCCATCTTAGCCCTTGCTTTAGTTTTTGGCCCGGCGCTTTTCCTTATTTTTATTTCTACGCGTGGTTGTGACCACCGCTTTAAAGAATTAGCAGATTACGGGTTGGTGCAAGCACCAACCTTTACTGTTTATAACCACCAAGGCAAGCAACAAAAAAGCTTAAAAGATTACCAAGATCAGGTGGTATTACTCAACACCCTACAAACAACCTGCCCTTATGATTGCGGGCTCGCGTTTTTTCCACTCACCCAAAAGCTTTACCAAGACCTTCGTACGAACAAACGCAAGAAGCTAAAGCAAGTTCGAATGCTGTCTATTGTTGTAGATTCTTTAGGCAACCCCGTTTCTGAAAAGCAACTACTAGACATCCAAGATATGTTGCGCAATACAGTCGAGGGCTATGATCCTGAGCTTTGGCAACTCGTTATTGCAGAACCAAAAGACTTTTTCAATCATAAGAACAATGGGGTTGATCTTATTGTTAGAGATAAAAAATATTTTGGGGGCGTTTCTTACAACGAATTAATCATGCTGCTCGACAAAAAGAACCACCTCAGAATGGTTTTAAACGGACACACCGAAGGCATGATTCGCAAAATGAAAGAGCACCTTGCCCTTCTCATGAAACAATATGACAAAGCGCGCGCAAAACGTTAGTTATTTAGTTCTTTTCTTGCTGACTATAGCAACACTGGTGGCATGTCAAGAAGAACCTGTCAAACCTCTCCCTATTCTTGGAAACTACGATTTAAGTTATCGCACGAAAGATGGTAAGCAAATTATCGACACCATCTACCAAACTATTCCAGACTTTCAATTTTACAACGAGGATTCAATACTCGTTAATAAAGCAAGCTTTAAGAATAAAGTTTGGATTTCAGAGTTTTTCTTTGCGACATGCCCTTCTATTTGTCCAATCATGAATACACAGCTTAAAAACGTCGAAAAGGCGCTTAAAAGCTATTCAAAAGACCTCCAATTCCTGTCTTTTACGATCGACCCAACGCATGACACCCCTAGCGTACTCAAAGCGCACAAACAAAAACTTGGTATACAAAATAAAAATTGGGCTTTTTTAAGTGGAAATGAGGCGTTCACGCATCAACTTGGCATTGAACACTTTCTTATTTTTGCAGGAAGAGAAGAAGAAGCATTGGGTGGCTATGCGCATTCCGGAGCTTTCACCCTCGTTGATAAAAAAGGACGGGTGCGCGGCGTTTACGAAGTAGTGCAACCAGACCTCAGTATCAACACGAAAGAATACCAACGTTTAATCAAAGAAGCAAAACAACTATTTCAAGATGAATACAACTACTCCGAATAACAACTCAGGGCTCAGAAAATGGATTGTTGCCATTTCTATTGTCATTCCTATTGCTGTAGCAGCTCTTTTCGCCATTAAAATTGAAGGGGTTGATTTCTCGTTTCTTCCACCAATTTATGCCGGCATCAATGCTGCGACAGCGGCTTTGCTCATTATGGCCCTTACCTTTATTAAGCAAGGGAAAGTGCAACTTCACCAAAAAACCATACAACTAGCGTTAGTCCTGAGTGTCTTATTTTTACTGTGTTACGTAGCATACCACATGACCTCAGATTCTACGGTCTACGGTGATTTAGATGCAAATGGTCAATTAGATGCAATTGAAAAATCTGCAGTAGCCTCTACCCGACTGGCCTATATTGTTTTGCTGTTATCTCATATCTTCCTCAGTGTGGCAGTTATTCCAGTAGTATTATTTACCTATCTCCACGCCTGGGAAGGGAACTACCAAAAACACAAAAAATGGGCAAAATTTGCCTTTCCTATTTGGTTGTATGTTGCGGTCACCGGCGTAATCGTTTATTTCATGATCTCTCCGTACTACGCTCACTGATTTTTAGTTAACTTTAATATAAAATCAAACGCCATGAGCCTAGCCTACATCCACCTTCTTAGCAATCACTTACCTATTTTAGGATCTCTATTTGGAGTTTTATTGCTTTTCATTGGCTACTTCAAGCCGTCCTTACAAACCGCTTTTAGCGCCTATTTTTTAATGGTCATTAGCGGAATTGGTGGTTTCATCGCTTATTTCACCGGAGAGGCAGCTGAAGAACACGTTGAGGAATTACCTGGTATATCACATAACTTAATTCACTTGCACGAAGAAATGGCTGAGAACACACTCATCTTTATCTTTTTACTAACCGCAGCAGCACTTTTGGGGCTTTGGTCGCAACAAGCTAAGTGGGAAAAAGCGAAGCAAATCCAATTATTTGTGATGGTCGTTGGCATCATTGCGTTCATTCTTTTTGCTTTTACAGGATATTTAGGCGGACACATCAGACATGGCGGATAATCAAGAAAGCAAACAACATCGTTACGATAAAGCCTATTTACGCCTTGCAGCAAGCTGGGCTAGGTTGTCTCATTGTCAACGCAAGCAAGTCGGTGCTATCATCGTCAAAGACGCCATCATTATTTCCGATGGCTACAACGGCACCCCCGCAGGATTTGACAACTGCTGTGAAGATGAAAACAATCAAACGCATTGGTATGTCCTACACGCCGAAGCCAATGCGATTCTAAAAGTGGCAAGATCCACGAACAATTGCAAAGACGCCACTTTATACCTCACCCATTCTCCCTGTAAAGATTGCAGCAAATTAGTACTCCAATCAGGCATTACGCGGCTCGTCTTTCAAGAAGCTTATAAAGATGTTTCAGGCATCGAGTTTTTAAAATCTGCCGGACTAGAGGTTTTACAAATTGAAAATATAGACGATGTCTGAGGAAAGTCCTAAAGCACTCTATTGGTTGCCTGCACTTTTAACCTTGGTTGCCGCTGGCGGGCTGTGGGTAGGAACCGAATTACTCAGTAAGCATAGTGTCAACAACAAAGAAATCAAGAAGCTCGAACAAATATTTGAGGTTCTCGATAACCAATACGTAGATAAAATCAATAAAGAAGAGGTCTTTGAAGAAACCATTTCAGAGCTGCTCCACAAACTCGATCCACACAGCAACTATATTTCGGCCAAAGACATCAAACAGCTTGACGAACAAACCAACGCGGCTTTTGGTGGAATTGGCGTGCGTTTCTTGCTCTTCCGAGACACCATTTGTGTCACACACGTTAACGAACTCTCACCCGCCCAATTAGGTGGCCTAAAAAGAGGTGACCGCATTGTCGCCATTGAAAACAAACCTTCTTGTGGTACCTTCATGACTAATGAAAAAGTAATGTCGCGCTTGAAAGGTGCGCCAAATACGAAGGTCAACATCACCATTTTCAGAAAAGGTAAAAAGCTGAAAAAAACACTCACCCGAGGTATCATCCCAATTCAAACCGTTAACTGTTCTTATCTCATTGCCAAAGAAGTTGGCTATATTAAAATTGCTCAATTTTCGGTGCCAACTGCTAATGAGTTTAAAGCAGCAGCAGCCCGACTACTTCAGTCGGGTATGAAAAAACTAGTACTGGACCTAAGGGGCAACGGTGGCGGCACAATGGAAACTGCCATTCAAATCGCAGACGAATTTTTACCAGCCAACCGCGTTATTTTAAGCTCTAAAGGGCTCCACAGCGCCGAAAAGAAATATCCTTCTACTGCTGGCGGTTTACTTGAAAACATCAAGGTAGTTGTGCTGATTGATGCGCAATCGGCTTCAGCCAGTGAAATTTTGGCTGGCGCTTTACAAGATAACGACCGCGCAACAATTGTGGGCAGACGATCTTATGGAAAAGGGCTCATTCAGCAAGATAAACGCCTAAGTGATGGCAGTAATATTCGCATCACCATTGCACGCTACTACACGCCATCTGGCAGATCTATTCAAAGGCCTTATAAGAAAGGATACGAAGCGTACAAAGAAGCGGAAGAACGCGCTTATGCCGATGAATATTTCAAACCAGATTCAAGTGTTTTTGTCGACTCATTGAAATATAAAACACGAAAAGGCCGCACCGTTTATGGCGGAGGGGGCATTATGCCCGATGTCTTTGTTCCTGGCGATACTACTGGAACTTCTATGTATCTGACAGAATTGCTCTGGGCTGGCGCCTTTAATGCCTTTGCTTTTGATTATTTGAACCAGCACCCTGTTCAGTTATCTTTGCCGCAATTTATCACCGAATTTCAGGTGAGTGAGGCCTTACTTAAGTCCTTTACACGCTTTGCCCAAAAAGAATTCAATGTTGTGTTTCAGGCCAACGAATTTGCGCATAGTAAAGGGAGAATTGCACAAAACCTAAAAGCTGAAATAGCGAGCCACCTGTTCACTGAAAATGGGTATTACCGGGTAGTTAACGCCCAGGATAAAGAGGTTCAACGCGCACTTAAACTTCTATAACTTATTTTTTATCGGTTAAAAAAACCGCAAAAATAATTCCTAGAATAGTAAGAACTGCGCCTAATGCCCACCAGAAATTAGAATCAAATTGTGCTAGTGCTAACATGGCTCACCGATTTTGTTCAATTAAGTTATCTCTAAAATTGTACCAAAGTTTAAGAGATGAACAAAAACCCATGTTCACTGAACAAGTTGGTCTTTTGGTAGAATATAAAAAGCTATTTAGTTATTCTTGAGCCATTTATAGTACCAATCATGGGCATAAAGAAAATAGGTGCCCGGAGGTAAGCGATCAAGATTATAGCTCGACTTTCCTTTTTCGGTTCTCAAGACAACCTTCCGATTCACATCGACCAGTACCAAAACTTCATTATAGGATTCAGGTAAGTGCAAGGTGTTTTCAAAAAAGTATATGCCCGTAACATCTTCTTTCACGTTTACAGCCATGATGTCTTCAACTGACCAGCTATGAAGCTTAGCGGGTATCGTAATGACGGTGCTAATTTGTTCGCTACTCATAAAGCCAGAATTAGGAGCCGTTAAGCAAAGACCTTCTGTTTGACCCAAGGTTAGGGCTGAACCTAATTCAATGCGCATTCGGTTGCCTTGAAAAAACCCAACAGGATCATTCCAAAACTTCCACATAAAGCAATTATATAATCCATTGCTTAATTGTTTGTAACCGAGTAAATAAAGTTGGTTGCTGCTTTGATCAAAAGCGGCGTCTGTTATTAAACCATCAACCTCAAAAGAATCTACCAATTGTGCCGCGATGGTATCTTGCCAAACACTCGGTAAAACATAGTGCTTAGTCCAGAGATTTTGCCAGTTCTTTGTAAAAATATGGATTGAATCGTTTTTGTAAACAAATGCCTCTGCATCGTAATTGTGTGCATTGACAGGCAAAGAACCTGCGGGTTGATCTGGGTAGAAAAAAGTCGATTTAATTGGAAACAAGGTGTCTGTTAATAGAAGTGCGTCCCTTTGAATTTGGTAAATATCAAAATACTGACGATTACCCATGTTATTACCAAAATCAGCAATAAATAAAACAGTTGGAGACGCGCCTATGGCTTCCCAATCGACATTTTGGGCATTAGCCACAAACCATTCAGCTATTGTTTGTCCATTAGCCGGGTTTAACGCTTTTAACATGGGGGAATTGCCGCTATCATTGATTGAATATAGCGTGTCGTTCAAGCAAAGCAAGCTGGAGCTCTCTTCATTTCCGGGGCTCAAATTAGCGATAAACTGCGGTGTAATTGAGGACGTTGGCAAGGTAACGCCTTGTTGGGCGCTCAGCCAAAACGCAATAAAAAAACTCACAAATATCAATTGTGCTTTCATTGGAAAACCTTGTCGGACCAATTCGTTTGCTCTTCGTCAGATATTAAATGTAGCTCATGTAAAGTTTCGACAACATTTTGTATGTCTTCTTTTTCGATGCTTAATTGATTGGACCATTCTGTTTTTGACAACCAAGCTGAAACCTCATCTTTTTTTAGGGCATAACGCCAAGCCAACACCTCAGCGGCATCTGGGCTACTCTTTAAATCCTGAGCGCGTTTTTGAATGATTGGTAAAATCGCTTGAAGTAAGGCTGCATCTTGTTGAAGCGTTTCCGTTCGAACCGCAATTACAAAACACGGCCAAGGTGTTAATACCTCTCCAACGCGCTTGCATTTGCCTTGATCTACGAAGGGCTGAGTGGTGTATTTCTCCCAAAGAAACCCTTGTGCTTCATCATTGTTTAAGGCCCATAAGCCACCATAAACATCGCCAACAACGTTGAAACTCAGTGCTGTTGGATCCCAACCCTGTTGTTTAGCAAGAACATAAGACATTAAATGAGAACCGGATCCTTCTCTAGAAATTGCAAAAGTGCTGGCATCTAGATCGTTCAAATGATTGATTCCGTGGTTAACCGGTACATGAACACCCCAAATCAATGGTGTTTGTACATAAACAGCGATGATTTTTGCATCCAAGCCTTTAAGTATAGCTCTAGTAATCCCTTCGGTCAGCAAAACAGCGATATCCAAAGTGCCGGCCTGAAGTCCCTTGATCATTTGCCCGGTACCGCCAGTCATGTCTGACCAGTGTAGTTCTATGCCCGCTTCTTTAAATTTGCCTTCCTCAATTGCGAGTCTCCAGGGTAAATTGAAGTGCTCAGGAACGCCACCAATTTTTAGTCTTTTCATGGCTCTTGCTGGTTGAAATACTGACGATCGTATAAGTTTTTGTAGTGTGCGTTTTGCGCAATTAAATCGTCGTGTGTGCCTTGTTCAATGATTTCACCCTTGTCCATCACGACAATTCTACTCGCCTGTCTGATGGTGGATAAGCGGTGTGCTATGACAATTGAGGTGCGGCCCCTAGTGAGTTTCTCCGTGGCCGTTTTGATGAGCATTTCGCTTTCTGAATCGACACTTGAAGTGGCTTCGTCGAGAATAAGTAATTCTGGATTATAAACAAATGCGCGAATAAACGCTAGCAACTGACGTTGGCCAACCGAAAGCGTTCCTCCTCTTTCGCCTATTGGTTGCTCATATTTGAGTGGCAATTGATCGATAAATTCATGTGCCCCCACCGCTTTGGATGCCTCAATTACTTGTTCAAGTGTGATTGAGGGATCGCCGAGGGTAATGTTGTTAAAGATGGTGTCTGAGAACAAAAAGACATCTTGTAATACAATGGCAATGTGCTTGCGCAAGGTACTTAAAGCAATGTCTTCGATGGGAACAGCGCCTATTGTGATTTGGCCAGATTGATGTTCGTAGAATCTTCCTAGTAAATTCACCAATGTTGTTTTCCCAGAGCCTGTAGCCCCAACAATGGCTACTGTTTCGCCTTTTTTAATCGTGAGGTTCAGGTGCTTTAAAACAGGCTGCCCTTCGACATATGCAAATTGGACATCTGTAAATTTGAGGTCTTGATTGAAGTCAATTTTATTGAGTTTTCCGTCTGTTTGGACATCTGTTTGTTCGTCGAGAACCGCGAAAATGCGCTCGGCCCTAACCGTTCCTCTTTGTAGGACATTGAACTTGTCAGCCAACATACGAATAGGTCTGTACAACTGACCAATCCAAAAAACAAATGCGAAAATTTGGCCAAACATATTGCGGACTTCTTGGTCCGTTTTGCCGGAGGCCTGTATGGCGCCCCAAACCAATAAAGATGCAATAGACAACGAGCTCAGAATTTCTACGAGTGGAAAAAAAATGGAGTTGGCCCAAACAGCCTTAATGTGTGCGCCTCGATGTGCTTTATTGATTTCATCAAATGAAGCCGCTTCATTTTTTTGGCGATTGAAAAGCTGAACCAAACTCATGCCAGTCAACCTTTCTTGAACAAACGTATTCAGCTTCGTTACCGCTACCCTTTCTTGCTGAAAACTGCCTTTCATGGCGCGCGCAAAAATCCTCGTTGACCAAATTAAAATCGGAACCGGAATTAAGGTCATGAGCGCCAATTGCCAATTGGTAAGAAACATGAAAAGAATGATCAGCGTTAAGGATAGTAAGTCAGCTGCGATATCCATGACACCCGATGAAAACACTTCCGTAATGGCCTCCATGTCCGAAACCACTCGTGTCACCATGGCGCCCACTGGGTTTTTATCGAAATAAGCCACGCGCAATTGCATGAAATGCTGAATCACTTTTTTGCGCAAGTCTCTGATGACTGACTGTGCCAATAAGTTAGAAAAGAAAGTTCCGACTACTTGCAGCAAGGCTTCTAACAAGAGCATGAGCAGCACCAACAGCGAGCCGAGTAAAAGCAGATTTGGGTTTTGATTCTTGATGAGGTAGCGCTCAATGATCTGACCAATGACGTAGGGTCTGGCCGGAGATAACGCAGCTAATAGAATTGTAGTAGAAACCGCAATTATTAGATATTTTCGGTAGGGTCTTGCATAGCTTAGTAAGCGTTTGAACAAGGAATATTGCAGCTTTTCACTCATTTGTTTACAAAATTACTTCTTAATTCCTTACCTTTGCATCCAATTTCAATTAAGGTGGGCGTTAAAATTTTTGCTGGACGAGCTTCTGAACACTTAGCATCACAAATTGCTAAGTCATTTGGTACGCCATTAGGCGACGTTAAAGTAAGCGTTTTTTCTGATGGTGAATTCCAGCCTTCTTTCGAAGAAACAGTGCGTGGACAAGACGTTTTCATCGTTCAGTCTACCATGCCACCAACTGAAAATCTTTTTGAATTACTACTTTTAGTAGATGCAGCACGTCGCGCTTCAGCACGTAAAATTATTGCTGTCATCCCATACTTTGGTTTTGCACGTCAAGACCGCAAAGACAAACCAAGAGTTGCCATTGGTGCAAAACTTGTTGCCAACATGCTCATGGCTGCTGGTGTTGACCGCGTCATGACCATGGATCTTCACGCAGACCAAATTCAAGGTTTCTTTGAAGTTCCTGTTGATCACCTTTTTGCATCTACCCTCTTTCTTCAAGAAGTAGAGGCACTAGACCAACAAAATTTAGTGGTTGCCGCTCCTGATGCAGGTGGGGCCAAACGCGCCAACTCTTACGCTCAAAAATTAAACTGTGGCTTAGCACTTTGCCACAAACACCGCAAGAAAGCCAATGAAATTGCTGAAATGACAGTAATTGGCGATGTTGTTGGTAAAGATGTTGTGATCATCGACGACATGTGCGATACCGCCGGAACGCTTACTACTGCTGCAGATCTTCTTATTGAAAAAGGCGCAAAAAGTGTCCGTGCTTTTACAACACATGCGGTCTTGAGTGGCCCAGCATTTGAACGCATTGAAGCGTCCAAATTAACCGAACTGATTGTTACCGACACGATTCCGTTAAGCAAACACAGCAGCAAAATCCGCGTGGTTTCTGTAGCTGATCTCTTTGCCGACGTCATCAAACGTTTGGTTAACAACGAATCTATCAGTTCTCATTTTGTAATCTCTTAAATTAATATAAACATGAAAACAGCACATTTGAGCGGTTCGCTTAGAGCGAACGTAGGGAAAAAGGATGCTGCGGCTTTGCGTAACGCTGGCCTAGTTCCTTGTGTGCTTTACGGTCAAGGTGAGCAAACTCACTTCGCAGTAAAGCGAACAGAAATCGACAAAATCGTTTTTTCCCCTGAAGTTTATCAAGTAGCCCTTGACATCGAAGGTAAAAAAGCAGTCGGTATCATCCGTGAGTTACAACAACACCCTACCAAAGACACCATTCAACACGTAGACTTCTACGAATTGAATGACAGCAAAGAGGTACGTGTGAAATTACCAGTTCGCATTACAGGTTCTTCCCGTGGTGTAATGGCCGGTGGTAAACTCATGACCGTTTTCCGTCAATTACAGTGTATTGGTCTTCCAAGCGCTTTACCTGACGCAATTACACTAGACATTACTAAACTTCGTATCGGTCAATCGATCCGTGTAAGCAGTATTGAAATTCCAGGTGTAAAATTCCTTGACCCTGCAAATGCAGTGGTTGTTGCCGTTAAAATGGCTCGTGGTGCTGTTAAAGGCGCTGACGCCGGTGACGACGAAGAAGAGGAAGAAGCATAAGCATCTTTTGATTAAATTAAGAAAACCGTCCTTGTGGCGGTTTTTTTTTGTCACTTTTGTTCGTTAATTTCGTTTCCGTAACTATGACCCAGCCTCGCACCCTTATTATCATTCCTACTTATAACGAAAAGGACAACGTAGCTCAAATGGTGCAAGCAATTCTAGGCTTACAACAAGGGTATCATATATTATTCATTGACGACAACTCTCCGGATGGCACCGCTCAACACATCGAGATGCTCATGGAAAGACATCCAGAGGTTTTTTTAGAAAAACGCTCAGGAAAATTAGGCTTAGGCACCGCCTATATTCATGGCTTCAAATGGGCTTTGAAAAGAGATTATCTCTATATCATCGAAATGGACTGTGATTTTTCACACAATCCTAAAGATTTACCATGGCTATTAGCCGCTTGCCAAAACGGTGCAGACTTGTCCGTTGGCTCTAGATATGTGCCCGGAGGTCGCGTTCGCAATTGGCCACTCAAACGCATTTTAATGAGCTATTTTGCGAGTGTCTATGTTCGACTCATTTTATTGATCAATATCAAAGACACTACCGCTGGCTTCAAATGTTATCAGGCCAAAGTTTTAGAAGCAATACCCCTCGATCGCATTCCTTTCAAAGGCTATGCGTTTCAAATTTGCATGAAATATGCAGCGATCAAACTCGGTTTTAAAGTCAAAGAGATTCCCATCACTTTTGTAGATAGAATTGTTGGCGAATCTAAAATGAGCAAAGGCATATTTAAAGAGGCGTTTTTTGGCGTTTGGGAAATGAGAAAAATGAAGTGGAAATGAAGACGATACTCAGAAACGGAACCATCATCAATGAAGGCAAAAAGTTTATTGCCGATATTTTAATCTCAAACGGCAGAATCGAAAAAATTGCAAGCGCCATTTCCATACAAGAAAAGGCAGAAGAAGTTAATGCAGAAGGCTTATATATTTTACCCGGATGCATAGATGATCAAGTGCACTTCAGAGAACCCGGTCTCACACATAAAGGCAATATTTATTCAGAGTCTAGAGCAGCGGTTGCCGGCGGCATCACCAGTTTTATGGAAATGCCAAATACGGTTCCGAATGCGCTCACCCAAGAGTTATTAGAAGACAAATATCAGATTGCACAGCAAACAGCATTGGCCAACTACTCATTCTTCATGGGTGCGTCTAATGACAACCTAGAAGAAGTGCTGAAAACCGACACCTCTAAAATTTGCGGCGTAAAGGTTTTTATGGGCTCGTCTACGGGAAACATGTTGGTTGATAAAGAAAGTGTGTTAGAGGGCTTGTTTTCGCGCGTTGGGGCGCTTATTGCCACACATTGTGAAGATGAACACACCGTTAAGTCTAACCTTGCCGTATTTCAGGAAAGATACGGCGACAACATTCCTGTGAGCGCTCATCCGCTCATTCGCAGTGAAGAAGCGTGTTACCTTTCTTCATCAAAAGCTGCTTCGCTCGCAAAAAAACACAAAGCGCGCCTACATATCTTACACATTTCAACGGCCAAAGAAACTGAGCTTTTTGACAACACCCTGCCGCTTGAGCAAAAGCTGATAACTGCAGAAGCTTGCATTCACCACCTTTGGTTCAGTGATGCTGATTATCAAGAAAAGGGAAATTTCATCAAATGGAATCCGGCTGTCAAAACTGCTCAAGACCGCGAGGGCATTTGGAAAGCCTTGCTTGATGACCGCATTGACGTTATTGCAACGGATCATGCGCCACATACACTTGAAGAAAAATCACAAGCATATTCATCCGCTCCATCAGGAGGGCCGCTTGTTCAACACGCTTTGCTTGCCATGCTAGACAAGGTGCAGGAAGGCCGAATTTCAATTGAAAGAGTTGTAGAAAAAATGGCTCATGCACCTGCTACACTCTTTAGAATCGAAGAACGCGGTTTTATCAGAGAAGGTTACCACGCAGATCTTGTTTTGGTTAAACCAGAAGCAGGAGAAGTTGTGAGCAAATCAAATGTGCTTTACAAATGTGCTTGGTCACCGTTTGAAGGCCACCAATTTGCCCACCAAATTCACAGCACTTACGTGAATGGTAATTGTGTATACAACAACGGCCTGATTCAAGAAGGGTCTAATGGCCAGCGCCTTACCTTTACATCAAGATGAAAAAGCTTTTTTGTTTAATCTTCCTATTTGTTGGTTTCGCTTGTGATCAAAATCAAGTCCCGAAAGAATATGTAGGTCTTGAGCAAATGACTGTGCTTGTTGAAGAAATCAGCGTCTTGGAAGCTTATTATCAGAGCGCTTACGGCGTTCCTGGGCAATATAAAGAGGCGCTTGACAAAGCAGTAGCCACCACATTAAAGAAATATAATTGTAGCCTGTCCAAGTTTAAAAGGAGCGTGTTCTACTATGCGACGCAACCCGAATTACAGGCCTTGCTCAATGAAAGCGTGATGACGCGTTTAAGTAGAAAAATTTAAGCTTAAAAACTATGGTGCTGAGCCTCCACTTTTTCCCCAAAGAAATGTGAAGCTTTTGCGTTAAAAACAGTTGGCGTCTCTGACGTATAAAAACTCAAATCTCCGTTCTTACTGAGTTGTGCATCCATTTCCGGGTGCATCTTTAAATACGTCGCTAGTTTTTCAGCTACCAAAGGTCCTTGCGGGATAACTTTAATATTGGGCCCGACCAACTCCTCTAATTGCTGCTGTAGTACCGGATAATGCGTGCAAGCCAAAAGGATGGCATCTATTGCTGGATTGGTACTTAAAAGTTGCTGAACATCTTCCATGATGAACTGACGGCCAGCCGGATGCTCATATTGTTGGTTCTCTATTAACGGCACCCACATCGGGCAGGCATGTTGATGGACTTCAATGTCCGGGGCAAATTTGGCCAGTTCAATAGGATATGAATTTGACGCGATGGTGCCTTGCGTGCCAAGTATGCCGACATGTTTAGAGTGCGTCAGTTCACCGAGCACTTCAGTGCTTGGCCGAATGACGCCTAAAACACGATTGGTCGGAGAAATCTTTGGAAGGTCGTTCTGTTGAATGCTGCGCAACGCTTTTGCAGATGCTGTATTACACGCTAATATGACAAGCGGGCAGCCCTGTTCAAAAAGAAAATTAACCGCTTCAAGCGTAAACTCATAGACGACATCGAAAGATCGATTGCCGTAAGGAGCCCGGGCGTTATCGCCGAAATAAATAAAATCGTAATGTGGCAATTGTGCACGAATGGCAGACAACACTGTAAGACCGCCGTATCCTGAGTCAAAAACGCCGATTGGGGAACGCTTCATTAAGACCAAAGCTAACAAAAAAAGGGCAACCAATGGCTGCCCTTTTCAATGATTTCAATTGGTTATTTTTTTGTTGCCGCGGCATCAAGTAATAATAACTCAACAACAACTTCATTAGTGATGTCAATGCCGCCTTTGGAATACATGGTAGCAGATACATCAATGACATAGTTCAGTTTTTTGCGCTCCGCAATGATTTCAATTGATTTTTGAACACGGTCAAGAATTGGTGCATTGAGCTCTTCACTCATCAATTGAAGACCCTCTTCTAAAGATGCTTGTGTAGCCTCAAGCATTTGCTGCTTTTGCATCAATTTGCTTTCTTGAATCTGACGCTCTACTTCAGACATCTTGTCTTTGTTGGTCATGTAAAGTTGGTAAGCTTTCTGAAAGTCAGCATCCATTACTTGTAATTCTTGCATTCCTGATGCTTTCAAGGAATCTAACTTTTTAATCGCCATCTTGCGTGATGGCAAAGTATCTAAAAGTTTTTGTGAGTCAACGTGTGCAATTTTAGACTGTGCGAAGGTGTTTAAACCTAAAACAACGAATAGTCCGAGTAATACATTTTTCATTTTTCTGTTTTTTATTTTGAGATTCCCATTTCTTCGAGCACTTCATTTGAGATGTCGAATTCTTTTTCTGCATAGAGCAAATTACTTTGATTCGCTTTGTCAAAAACGAACGAATAGCCTTCGCGTTTTGCCACTTTTTTCATGGCAGTAAACACGCGATCTTGTATTGGTTTGATGAGTTCTTGGCGTTTCTGAAAGTAGTCTCCGTTGCTGCCGAAATGTTGTGTTTGTAAATCAATGGCCTCTTGTTCTAACTTCTGAATTTCAGCCTTGCGTTTCTCGCGTTCTTCTTTTGGCAACAAGACTTCTTCGCGGTCATATTTGCTTTTGAGGTCTTTGATTGTTGCGTAACGGTCTTCGATTTCTTTGGTCCAACGCTCAGCCATTTTATCTAGGCGCTCTTTGGCCTCAGCATATTCTGGAACGTTTTCTAAAATGTAGTCAGAGTCAATATAGGCATAGGATTGTGCGCTTGCCATTCTCAAAGAGAAGACAAGTAACAAAAGCACAAAATATTTTAAGTTTTTCATAGACCTGCTAAGAACGACGAAGATACCAATTTATTGTGAATGCTACAATTCCCCTAAATTCATGCCAATTGTGAAAGTTAGCTTAGGATAATAGCCTTTTGTTTTGATATCAGTGTCGGAACCTTTTCCATAACCAGTTGCCCATGAATCAAGTTGATCAAAACCAAAACCGTAGTCAAGCCCTAACATTCCAAACATCGGAAGGAAGACGCGAATACCTACACCGGCTGTTCTTTTTACGTTAAAGGGGTTGAATTTTTCGAAGGTTGGATAGGTGTTACCAGCTTCTAAGAAAGACAACGCATAAAATGTCGCCTGTGGATTCAATGAAATAGGGTAACGCAATTCTAAAGTATACTTAGCAACGATTGGGTCTCCTCCGGCAGATGAAAGCGTGTTGTCTTCATATCCTCTAAGCGCAATAATTTCACGCCCTAAAAACTGGTTAGCGCCCATCCCTGTCAAACCACTTCCGCCCATGAAGTAACGGTCAAATGGATTAACTCCTTTCTGCTTGTTGTAGGCGCCCATATAAGCAAACCCAAAGCGTGACATCAATACCAGTTTTTTATTCGGTGTAAGTGGAGTGAACCATTCGCCTGTAAGCTTCAATTTAAAGTACTCTAGATATTTAAAACGATCTTGGGTGCTCATGTTGCTATAATCCTTTTCCGGGCCAAATAAAGAATAAGGCAAGGTAGCAGTAGAAGTAAAGGTAAAGTTAGAGCCGTTTTGAGGATAAATTGGCGCGCTCACTGAGCTTCTTTGGAGTACATATTTAAACGCTATATCATTAGCATATCCTTTTTGAAATAAGGGGAAAAAGGTATAATTCTGAACGTCGTAATATTTATAGTAGAGCTCATAGGAGGCGATAAAGTAGTCATCTGGCCATTTCTTGCGGCGACCCAAAGAAACCCCTGCGGCTGTAATTGAAATACCGCTGTAGTCAGGATTTGTTCTGATTTTTCCGTTTTGTGAAATTGCAGAATTCGATAAATAAAAAGTTAAGGAATTTGGTTTTTTGCCCCCTAACCACGGCTCTGTAAAAGAGAAGTTATATCCTTGATAAAAACGACCTGTTGATTGAGCACGAATTGATAAGCGTTGGCCGTCTCCGCCCGGTAGCGGTGACCAAGCGTCTTTTTTGAATACGTTTTTAGTAGAAAAGTTATTAAAGGACAAACCAAGTGTGCCAATCACACGGCCCGATGTGTTCGGACCAGCGCCCCCATAACCACCTGATAATTCAATTTGATCGCTAGACTTCTCTGCCACGACATACTCGATGTCTACCGTTCCGTCGGCAGGATTTGGCTTCGGATTCACTTGAAAACCTTGTTCGTCGAAAAACCCAAGCTGTGCGAGCTCTCGTTGAGTTCGCATGATGTCGGCCTTATTGAAAAGATCGCCGGGTTTTGTGCGAATTTCACGAAGAATTACGTGGTCATTGGTTTTAGTATTTCCTCTAATTGAAATATTGCCAATGTGCGCCTCCTTGCCTTCAATAATGCGTATTTGGTAATTAATTCGGTTGTTATTGACGCCTGTTTCGACTGGAGAGATTTGGAAAAATAAATAACCTCGATCCATATAAAGCGATGAAATATCTCTGCCATCGCCATTGCCGTAAAGTCTTTGTGAGAAAAGGTCTTTATTGTATAAATCGCCGGGTTTAATCCCCAAAACTGTGTCTAGGAAAGAAGAACGGTATTTAGCATTTCCAATCCAATCGATGTCGCCAAAATAGTACTTTTCACCCTCAGAGATTTCAATGCGAATTTTCATATTCTTCTCATCGAGCATAAAAACTGAGTCTTTAACAATATAAGCATCTCGGAGGCCTTCCGCATTGAACTTGGCCAACATCGCTTTTTTGTCTGTGGAATAACTGCTTTCCGTGTATTTAGAACGCTTGAAAATGCGCAATGGGCTTTTTTGCTTGGTATCTTTCATGGCCAACTTTAGCTTCCAAATTGGCAAGGAAGTAACGCCTACAAACTCTATTTCTTTAATGCCAATTTTGATGCCTTTATCTATGTTAATGACAAAGATTTCAGAATTGTTGATGAGGGTGTCCGTTTGTCTTCCAATCTGAACATTTGCATAGTAAAAGCCCTTATCGCGGTAGTAACTTCTGATTTTACTTTTGGTCTCAAAAATCAAGTTTTCGGTAATCGTTTTGCCGGCATAAAGTGTGATTTCTTCACGGAGTTTGTCAGCTTCTCTTTTGTTAATACCGACAAAGCGAAACTTAGAAAGCTTAGGTCTTGGGCTAAGCTCAATGACGAGGT
>JAURHO010000059.1 GCA_030833265.1 Crocinitomicaceae bacterium
ATTCGCCCCGATAAGCATCCTTGGTCGAAATGATGCAGGCCTCCTGAATAGCCGGGTGCTTGAACATCAAAGCCTCCACCTCAGCAGGCCATACCTTGAAGCCACTGGCATTGATCATTCGCTTCAAACGATCGGTCATGAAGAAGTAGCCCTCCTCATCAATCCGACCCATGTCACCCGATCGAAAAAACGACTTTCCTTCATGTTCAAAAAATGCACTGGCTGTGGCCTCAGGGCGCTTCCAATAACCTTTGAAAACCTGAGGGCCACAAATCACAATTTCACCCGACTCGCCTTGGGGAAGTTCTTGCAAAGTTTCAGGATCGACCACCCGCGCATCGACACTCATGAAAGGAATCCCCAAGCATTGTTTCTTGGGTGCATCGGGTGGATTGGTGTGGGAAGGTGCTGCAGTTTCAGTCAAACCATAACCTTCGATGTATCTCAAATTAAATTGATCGAGAAGTCTTTGAGCCACAGCCTCAGGCATTGCGGCACCACCGCCACCAATGTTTTGCAAACTGCTCAAATCAAATTGCGCCAAATTAGGACTGCCCAGCAAATCGATCACCATGGTGGGGATGTTGGTCCAGTGAGAGATCTTCCATTTTGAAATTAAGCGACCCGCCAAATCACGATCCCATCGCGGCATAAGCACCAAGGTGGCGCCTAAAAACAAGGTGGCGTGCATCACACTCACCATGCCCGTGATATGAAACATGGGCACTACCCCCAAGCATTTATTTTCTGCAGTACCGTTAGACCAAAGCCCGCTTGAAATAGCGTTATGCATCACGGTGCCATGCGTGTGCATACAACCTTTAGGCAAGCCAGTGGTACCACTGGTGTAGGGCAATACGGCCAGGTCTTCAGGTGTGGCGGTGACATCGGGCAAGCTGCCTAGAGATTGAATGGCTTCAGCCCAAGCATGAACATGACCGACATCCAATTTGGGCAAAGTATGGGGAGTCAACATCCAACTGCGCCAAGCTTCTGGCATTTCATCAGGGCCCGCAGTGTCAGCATCGAACACATCGGCAAACTGCGTGACCAATAAATGTTTCAAGCGCAGATCGGCTGGCAAGCTGTCGCTGGCAGCTGCTAACTCTTGCGCCAAATCTGCAGTGGTGACAGCCACCTTGGCATCTGGGTCTAGGATGTAATGCTTTAACTCCTCCATGCGGTTCATAGGGTTGACGGGTACGACAACTGCATCCAAACGCAAAATTGCAAAATGCGTGATGACCAACTGAGGGCAGTTTTGCATGTTCAGCACCACCCTGTCGCCTTTTTGGACACCCATCTTGAGGAGTGCTGCCGCAATGTGCTCCGCCGCCTTGAGCAGTTGCGCATAAGTCCAAGTTCGGCCCATGAAAACCAAGGCCTGTTTGTCGGGATAGCGCAGTGCACTGATTTGTAAATTAGCCCAAAGAGAGGTCCTTGGTGCGAAGAGCGCGTGAGGCAGTCTCTTGGGCCAAACAGCATGATGAACAGGCATTCAGAGTGTCTCCAATTTAAAAAATAATGTCGCTGCCAAGTGGGCCTTCTAGGCGCCAGCTTTTTTCATACCCAATACTAATCGGGTCTGAGCTATCGGAACATCCCGATAGTCCCTAGGTGGAAGACCCTCAATGAAAGCATTTGTAACCTCTTTTCAACTTATAAAGGGTAAATTGAGGTTTTCAAATACAGGGCAACCATGTCTCCACTGCCTACACCTGCCTGCTGCGGTACCAGCAAAGCAGCTCAATTGCTTCAACTATCCGTGGGCACCATTCAAAACCTGGTTGACAAGCAAGTTTTAAAGGCTTGGTTCACCCAAGGAGGCCACCGCCGAATATCCATTGAATCCATTCTTCAGTACCAAGCCCAGCAACAAAAACTGCCAGCTCTCTCCCGCATCATTGATAACCGGCTTCGCGTCATGGTGATCGACGACGACGCAGTCTCAAGGCACCTTCTTCAAGATGCCTGCCTTTCTGCAAACCAACACATCGAATGCTGCGCAATGGCCTCGGGCATAGAGGCTCTTCTCTCATTGCCTAGCTTCCAACCCAAAGTCATCATCTTAGACCTCCTCATGCCAGAAGTTGATGGGTGGGAGTTTGTCAAAAGGGTTAAACAAAAAGAAGGGCTCAACCAACTGCATGTCATCACTGTATCGACTTTGACGACTGCCGAGTTGCAAGAAAGAGGAGGGCCACCCGAAGGCTCGCAATTTATGCTCAAGCCAGTGGATTTAGGATGGCTGAAGGGGTATCTGCTGGGTTTGATGGCACCTCAAGCTTGGATTTAGAACTGCCCAATTACCAAATGGTGTACATCTCTACTGAGAAAACCGATACTTCAACTGAAAACTCACTGCACCATAAAGTCTGTCCTTCATGGGCGGCACAAAAGTAACGTTCAGTCCAAGCCTACGACCCTCCCAAGTAGCAACCGGTAACACAGCTGGAAACCATCCACCATTGAATGCTTTCGGGTAGCCATTGAAAGCACCTCCCACCACACCAAGCTTGATATCGCCTATGTGCCAGGGCTGGTAGTAAGCACCTAAATAATTTGAATGTGCGTCGTCACTGTTGATGAACCGTCCAGCTGTAATACGCCATTCATGGTCGAGTGAGTACTCAATGCCCAAACCAGGGTTTGCGTTACGCAAACCTTTGTTAGTGTCGAAATGAGCGGAGTAAAAACCAGCGTTGACCCAAACCTTGGCGAGGTCGAACTCTGCATTAACAGCAAAGCTGATCAGCAACGCTAACAGGCCACCCCAATAGCGACATGAGAATTTCGGAGAGTTTATTTGGGTCATAAGCACCTTAACCAAGTTGACCATCTTCACCCCCCACTTACAAATGACATCATTTGCACAGTTTATTGCAATCGAGCACGGAAGTGCTTGTTTTTTCTTAGAAATAATGATCCCAAAGAAACGGGGCGAAAAAAATTATTAAAAGGCTTGTGATTTCATACAATTGCCCGTCGGAAGAGAGAACTTAACTTTTCCAAGCAACCGTGGCAAGCCAGATGACTACGATATGAAAAAAATTGTTAAAAAATTATTAGTGAACTCAAAAGGAACGCCTAGATCACTGGTCAAGTTTTTATTGTTCGATGAACTTTCAAAATGCAGATCATTTTTTGAGTTTGCCGTGTATGGCTCGGATAATTTAGTTCGTTCGCCTTTAAGAAAATGGGTCATGCTGGAAACCCAAAACCCAACAATCCATGCCCTGAATAAATGGCCAGATGAACGTCGACTAATTATCGATCGTGGCGACCTAGAGAATGTCAAGAACATATCAATTGTTTCAAATAAGCAAACTTTATTTTTGGCTGAGTTGCTGAAGAGACATCTGAACAGCTTTGGATTTTTTGCGACCATAGATTCAAAGTATTCAACCGAAACTCTTTCAGATTTATATTTGGTTATTTGTCCGCAAGCATTTGAAGAACTGCCGCCACCAAACAAGCGAATTGTGTATCAAATGGAGCAATCCATCAGCCCAAGATGGTTTACAAGAGAGTACATCAATGTTCTTTACAACTCCCTTGCTATTTTTGATTATGCAAAATGTAATAAGGAATTTTTGATCAGCAAAAAAATACCTGAAAATCAGATATTTTACGTACCTCTGGCACCATCCAATAAATCGAACAACACGGAAAGTGAGATTGGATTTTTGAACCCAATCCACAAAGTAAGTGATGTATTGTTCTATGGCGATTTAAAAAATAAAAGAAGGCAGAAATATCTTAAGGAATTGAAGAGGCACTTTAATATTCGTGTAGAAACCAATTTGTTTGGGGCTGCGTTGCACGAGGCAATCGCGCAAACCAAAGTGGTTGTGAACATTCATTATTACGAAGGCGCCATACTTGAGTCCACTCGAGTTTGTGAATGTCTGTCTCTTGGCGCCACCGTGGTTTCAGAGATGTCATCCAATCAAGGAGAGCACTTAGACTGGGAGGACATGGTCACATTCACTCCAGTCGGTGACATACAGGCCATGATTGAAGCAATACGTGACTGTCTGAAGGAAGGCATTCATCTTCAAAGTAATTCAGAAAATTCAGAGTTTCAAATGAGAGTTAAATTGCTCGAAGCATTTAGAAGTCTGAATATGAAGCCATCGAAGATTTGAGTTGACGGTATTTGAGCGATTTCACTTGGTAATCCTTCCCTTTTGGATTAGACATTTTCTGTGTCCTAATTCAGACGCACTTACATGACATCTATAATTAAAAATCTTAATACCCATTTAAATTCTGGATTGCCATGAAAAAACACTTAGATTTGGGTTGTGGTTTAAAGCCTCGAAATCCCTACTCAGCACAATTTACTTACGGGTGTGACATTCGCAAAATTGACATAAGTGTTGAAGAGTTAGGATTTGTTTACAAAAATGTGAATTTAGTGATTGACCCTATTCCATTTCCTGATAACTATTTTGATTCCGTGTCTGCATATGACTTCCTAGAGCACATACCACGCCAAATTATTTTGCCCAATGGTCAGGCCTGTAACCCGTTTATCAATCTCATGAGTGAAATACATCGTGTCCTTATTCCTGGGGGGCGCTTCTTGGCTTTTACGCCAGCCTTTCCTTATCCTGAGGCTTTTACAGATCCGACGCACGTCAATTTCATTACCGAAGAGACCCATCAATACTTTATTGGCGAGCATCCAAGTGCCGCCATGTATGGTTTTAAAGGCGCATTTGACATAGTGCAGGTAAGGCGAGATGCCCCCACAAATGCTTACAAGCTCAATCAGCCAAATTGGCGGAAAGCGCTCCGACGAATTCACAGGAAAATTTTTACCAGCGGACTTCCACACATACTGTGGGAATTAACTGCAAAAAAATGATGCACTTGGGCAAGCTGCATTCAAAACTTTGATGACACCTCCAACAACCCAACTTTTACATCCTAAGTATCGCCCAGATATTGATGGCTTAAGAGCCATTGCTGTGATGTCAGTTGTTTTCTTCCACGCATTTCCAACCTCATTAAAAGGTGGCTTTACGGGGGTTGACGTCTTTTTTGTTATCTCTGGTTTTTTGATATCAACAATTATTTTTCAGAATCTGTATCAGGGGACATTCAGTTTTTCTGAGTTCTACATTAGGCGTGTAAAAAGAATTTTTCCTGCACTTGGCCTTGTGCTGTTTTTTTGTTTGCTGTTTGCTTCGTTTTCATTGCTTCCCGATGAGTTGAATCAATTGGGCAAGCACGTATTTGCTGGTGCTGGCTTTGCTTCTAATTTTTTACTATGGAGTGAATCGGGTTATTTTGATAATTCAGCAGAAACTAAGCCGCTATTACATCTTTGGAGCTTAGGAATAGAGGAGCAGTTTTATATTATTTGGCCTTTATTACTTTGGGCCGCTTGGAAGATTCGGCTTAATTTATTTGTTCTTACTGTTTTTCTTCTTTGTAGCTCTCTGGTAATTAACATTTGGTTGGTTTATCAAGATCCTATCGCTACTTTTTACTCGCCACTGACAAGGTTTTGGGAGTTACTTTGTGGTGCTTTACTGGCTTGGGTTTCACTTCAACATTCGAACTCTAATTTTTCAGATTTATTTAAAACACAGGGCGGTGCGATATTGCCTTGGCTTGCTGATCCTAAAAATAAATTAGTGATCTCCAACTTATGCGCCTTGATTGGAATCGCATTGTTAATATTCGGGTTTTTCTTCGTAAACAAAGAATTGAGCTTTCCGGGTTATTGGGCATTGGTGCCGGTTATTGGCACTGTTTTAATTATTTCGAGCGGGCCTCAAGCCTGGATAAACCGCAAAATCTTATCTCACAAGGTTTTAGTTTGGATAGGCTTGATTAGCTTTCCTTTGTACTTGTGGCATTGGCCAATACTTTCTTTTTTGCGGATCGTTTATTTTGAAACTCCGCCATTGAAGTTTAGACTTTTCGCGGTGATAGCTTCCATCCTACTGGCTTGGATAACAATGAAATTCATTGAGAAGCCGTTAAGATTCGGCACTAAAAATCCAACGTTGAAGCTTGGTGTATTGATATCATCACTTGTTGTGTTGGCGCTGTCTGGAATCATTGTAAATAACACTAACTTTTCTGATTCTCATTCACTCGATAAGTTAAGCGTCAAAAGGAGGGGCGAGCACGCCATAGGTTCTTCCCTTGCATGGTATCAAGGTAAAGAGGATTGGCTTTTTTTGGGCAATGCCCACGACAATATTGTCGCCAAGCTTAAGCTGGCAATAAAGCCTAGTGAGGCCCAACTTAATGAAGTTAAAGAGAGTTTTTCTAAGTTCTCTGAAGCTGGCGCTAAATTTGGCATTCCAACGGTTTTAATTATTGGTCCAAACAAGTCAAGTATCTATCCAGAGTATTTACCAGATGGACTGATTCCATCAGAAATTAAGTACAGTAGTTTATTTTTAAATATGCTGAGAGGACTTCCCAGTCTCATTGTTTATGATCCGACCGCTGACTTAGTTGAAGCAAAAAGAACGGAAGGAATCCTCTACTGGAAGACAGACACACATTGGAATCACAAGGGTGCTTATTTGGCATATGCTGGTTTTTCTAAACAACTCAAGCTACCGATTCCAGATGTTGATTTTAAGCAAGGCTCAACTTACAGTGGGCATTTGCTTGAGACTGCTAAATTAAAAGATTTTCAACTTCACAATGAAGACAACTGGGATGTTGTTTGGAAAGAAAAACCTGAATGGACAGAACAAGAGATTCCAAATGAGAAAAAAACTACTTTTGGCGCCTCTTCTATAGTTACCAATGAAAATTCACTGACCAAACGGTATGTTTGGGTCGTTGGCGACTCTTTTACGCCAGGCTTAAAACCTTACTTCAATGCAAGTTTCAGGGAGGTTCGTTACATTGGACATTGGGTGCAAAAGCTCAAAGATTTGCCAGGCGAACTGAATAAAGCAGATAGAAAGCCTGATTTAATCGTTGTCGTTAGAGTTGAACGATCTTTCTAAAGATGGGGATGTTATCAAATTCCATTTGCACAACCGCTACCACCATAGGCACAACAACCAATAATTGTTGAATGGTAGATTGGTGTGTAGCAAAAAAAGCGCCCAAAGGCGCATCTTTATAAGCTTAATGGCGGAGTGGACGTCCGCTAAATATATACAAACCTGTATTTCTATGCAATTTTAAGTTATTGATTTTATTAAATAAATTAAATTAATATTTACAGAATCGTACAAGTTGTTACACAATAATCCACTATAAAAAGGTGGACCAAATGGTGGACTCAATTGTCGTATGAACTTACAGAACTGAAATGTAAGTCTTTGCTAAAAAGCAAAGGTAAATGGTGTGACGGAAACAACTTGTGGTTTGTCGTAAGTCAAAATCAAACTGCTAAGTGGGTATTGCGTTACACAAGAGCCGGTCGCAGGCATGAAATGGGATTGGGCTCTTATCCTCAGGTAAGCCTTAAAGAGGCAAGAAGCCAAGCAATGCTTCATTTGAGCGAAGTAAGACACGGCAAAGACCCAATTGCAGAGAGGACGACAAAATCAAACAGATCTAATGCTCCGACATTTGCGGATTGCGCAAATCAATATATTGGTAACCAACAGCAGGGATGGCGCAATAAGAAGCACATCCAACAATGGCAAAACACAATTGATCAGTACTGCGCTCCGATACTGGAAAAACCAGTCGATAAGGTGACTCAGGAAGATGTTCTAGCAATACTTCTACCAATTTGGTCTGAAATAAATGAAACAGCCTCCAGGCTACGAGGAAGAATCGAGAAGGTACTTGGATATGCAATTGCTGCGAAGTATCGATCTGAGATGAATCCAGCCCTTTACAAAGGCTCACTTGAATACCTCCTACCCAAAGTCAAACGTGTTGTTAAACATCAGCCCTCATTACCTTGGCAAGAGATGCCCCGTCTATGGAGTCATTTGAATGATCAAAATGGCCTTGCCAAAGATGCCCTAATGCTTCTAATCTTGACTGCATCCAGAAGTGGGGAAATCAGAGAAATGACATGGCAAGAGGTTGATTTGAAAAATGCAACTTGGACAATCCCTAGCCACCGAATGAAACTAGGGGTGACGCATACTGTCCCACTTAGCCAACCAGCCATTGAAATCTTGCAAAGACAAAAACGCGGAAGCAATAAGGACTATATTTTCTCAATAAGGTCAAATCGCCCTCTCTCTGATATGACGCTTTCAGCATTGATAAAGCGCATTAACAAATTAAAAAGCCAACAATCTATGCCTGGTTTTTATGACTCAGATGGCAGAGGAGTAACTCCTCATGGGTTTCGATCAAGTTTCAGAATGTGGGCTGCAGAATCAGCAAAATACCAAAGAGACGTGGCTGAATTTGCACTTGCGCATAAATTACCCGATGCAGTCGAGGCCGCATATCAACGCAGTACGCTCTTTTCAGAGAGAAAAAAATGATGGCCGATTGGGCAGATTGGCTCACTCAATCATCCTTGGAATTGATAAATTCAAATGGCATCGATAAATGAAAACGATTCTTTTACTTTTAGTTTTGTTTATTTCTACTTACTCTCAGGCACAAAATCCTATTGACGAAAAAAAGATGTACGTGAGGTCGGTTTATCTCGTGTCAAAAGATAAATTACCCAACCCAGAATTTACTGGCGCAATAAATTCAACACTGAAAAATATTCAAAATTGGTATCGACTTCAACTCGATGGCTACACTTTCAACCTGCATCCGGAGGGAGTAAGAGTTATCAAAGCAGATGTTGACTCGACTTACTTCAGTACCACCCCAAATGGCAACGACAAAGATGCGTGGGGAATTTTGAATTGCGAGAAAATTTCAAAACGAATTTTTGGCGGTAGATTTTTAGACCCAAATTCAATATGGGTTGTTTACTCTGATAGCACTGATTGGGGAGGACAAGGAGGCAGTGGATTTACTTGTATGCCGGGGGGAGATTTACTTGGTTTGATTGGTAAAAATCACACCAACTTAAACATTGAAAGATGGATTGGAGGTGCCGCGCATGAAATAGGTCACGCTTTTGGTCTTACACACCCCACAAACAATGTTCAAACAAACAAAGCGCTTATGGCATTTGGATGGCACTCTGATTACCCTGAAAACACCTTTTTAAGCAAAGAAGAAAAGGATCAATTAGCCAAAAGCCCATTTTTCTACAAAGATGGAGTTTCAATTTTAGGAAAAGTACTTGAGAAGTTATATGTTCCGGAGGGGTGGTTTGAACTTAGAGAAAATGGACACTGGTACGAATTCAAATACAACAATTCAATTTCATTCGTTTTTAGCAAGGTATCTGAAAACAGTAACGCTTTTCGATAAAAGTCGAAACTTATACCTAAGACTACCCAAGAAGGGCGGAATGGCATATTTTTCAATGGGGAATCAAAATGATTGGAAGTTTGTTTTCAAGGTCTCCCAAAAAAAGATCTAACTCAGTCGAAAGAATTTCTTTGCTTTGATCACTTCTCTTCTATATTAAAAACAACAATTTAATCACCCCAGATATCCTTTTATTGGTATTTTTTATGGCTTACAAATCTGCCATCAAGCCTAAGGACCTTTTAGCCACTCCTTGAACTCTAAAGAACATTCCTCAGCAGGTTTATATCCATCACGAGATCTAGGTGATATCTCCAACTCTTTCA
>JAURHO010000060.1 GCA_030833265.1 Crocinitomicaceae bacterium
TGTAACGGAAACATGACGTTCTCCTCTACCGTTAAAGAATCAAACAAGGCGGCTCCTTGAAAAAGCATACCAATCTCTTGCCTGATATCGCTGCGCTGTTCGCGATCCATTGAGGAAAAGTTGCGTTGATCAAACAATATTTCGCCGGCATCAGCCTCGTAGAGCCCAACAATGCACTTTGCCAGTACAGATTTTCCTTGACCTGATTGCCCAATAATGAGGTTCACCTTTCCATTCTCAAAACGATGGTTGATGTCAAACAACACTTGCTGACCATTAAAGCTTTTGGATAATCCTTTGACTTCTATCATGACAACAACATCAATTGGGTAAGGATAAAATTGGAAATCAAAATAGCAATACTGCTACTGACTACAGCTTGTGTAGAAGAACGACCGACATCGAGTGAGCCGCCTTTCACATAGTAGCCATAAAATGAAGAAATGCTAACAATAAGAAAGCCAAAAACGAGTGTTTTGGTCAAGGCATAGGTAATATGAAAGGGATTGAAGAAGGCACGGATACCAAGAATATAGATTTCTGTAGTGGTGAGGTCTGAGACTAATAAAGCCAACCAACCACCAAGCATGGACAACGCCATTGAAAAAATAATGAGTACCGGAAAGAAAACCAGTGCCGCTGTAATTTTAGGAAGTACTAAAAAATTTAAAGAATTCACTCCCATGATTTCGTAAGCATCTATTTGCTCGGTAACGCGCATGGTGCCTATTTCAGAGGCGACATTAGAACCAACTTTACCCGCTAGGATCAAGGAAATGATTGTAGGTGAAAATTCTAAAATGGTACTCGATTGCGTGATAAAACCTACGGTGTAGTCAGGAAGTAAGGGGCTTTCCATACTAGAAGCCGTTTGTAAGGCGATGACTGCACCCATAAAAGTTGACATCAAGGCTACAATTGGCAAGGAATTGATGCCAATCAGTTCTATTTCGGTCAGACTTCTTTGAAAATAAAAACGCCAACTATCAGGCTTGGTAAAAACCACCCGAAGCATCAGTAAATAACGGCCAAACTGTTGTAAGAATTTCACTAGGCTAAATTAAACATTATTACTTCCATAACGAGCAAAGCCAAATCAATTTTATCTTTGTTCAATGAATGAAAAGCGCCAGCATTTTATTGATACATTATCAAGGTTTGTACCGGCACATTTTGCGCCCTACTTGGCTGACTGCATTTTAAACGCCAATATTCAGTTTAAAATTGTCCCGGGCCGAAAAACAAAACTTGGCGACTTCCGCACCAGCCCCCTTCAAAAAAAACCCATCATTACCGTCAACGGTGACCTCAATCAATATAGTTTTCTAATTACTTCCTTGCACGAACTGGCACATCTCGATACCTATCGTCAATATGGCTGGAAAGTAGCTGCCCATGGAGATGAATGGAAGGCTGCCTTCAGAGAGCGCTTACTTCCAATTTTGGAAAGCGAAGCCCTTCCTTCTGAGTTACAAAAAGTACTTTGGAAAAGCTGGACCCGTCTCAAAGCGTCTTCTGGCACAGACCTCCACTTGAGCAGGGCTTTGAAAGCTTATGACTCCCAAAGCGCGCATACTTTAGAATCCTTGCCCTTGCATGCTGAATTTTTATTGAATCACAAACGCTTTAAAAAAGGGCAACTGCGCAGAACTCGTTATCTTTGCACAGAAATTGGCAGCAACAAGCAGTATCTCGTACACGCCCTAGCTGCAGTTACACCACTTGCACATGACACAAACTAATACATACGGCCTCATTATGGCTGGCGGAGTTGGAAGCCGATTTTGGCCGATGTCAACCCCTGAAAATCCTAAGCAATTTCTAGATGTACTCGGAATTGGCAAGTCCTTATTGAGACTTACTTTCGAAAGGCTCAATCGCTTTATTCCTACTGAAAACATATATATCCTTACCAATAGTTCTTATGAGCAATTGGTATTGGATCAACTTCCCGAGCTAAAAGCAAGTCAAGTACTTTGTGAACCTGCGCGCAAGAATACGGCACCTTGTATTGCCTATGCCGCCGCCAAAATTCACGCCCTTGACCCCAATGCTACGCTCCTCATATCGCCAGCAGATCATTTAATTATCAATGAAAAACGCTTTGAAGAAATTATAAATGTAGCTTGGCAAACCGCACAAAGTGGTCAGTTGGTTACCTTAGGCATTGAACCTAGCCGTCCAGACACAGGCTATGGCTACATCGAATTTGCAAAAACTGAAACGGCTGTTAAAGGAAGTGCTTGCCCAGTGCTTCAGTTCAGAGAAAAACCAGACCTAGCTACTGCCCAAAGTTTCTTGGAAGCAGGAACTTTCTATTGGAATGCTGGTATTTTTGTTTGGAAATCTGAGGTGATTCTAGCAGCTCTCGAGGCGCATCAAAATGACATTTATCAAATCTTTACCCAAGATCAACAAGTCTATGGAACAGCCCAAGAAACTGAATTTTTAAAAGCTGCTTTCAACGCCTGTCCAGACATTTCTATCGACTTCTCGGTCATGGAAAAAGCCACTAACGTCAGTGTTGTGCTTGCCGATTTCGACTGGAGTGACCTCGGAACTTGGGGAAGCCTCACCACGCATCTTCAAAAAGACGAACAGCAAAACTCCCTCATTGGCGGTCAAATTTTTGCTTTTGACTCTGCCAATTGTTTGGTAAATGTTCCGGCCAATAAAACGGTTCTTCTTGATGGCCTACAAGATTACATTGTTGTAGAGTCCGGAGACAAACTCATGGTACTGCGCTTAAGCAATGAGCAGAAACTTAAAGAATACCTTAAAATCATGGGGCAATAATTCATGGTAAAAATCAGGAATATCGAATTGGGAGAGTTTCCCTTGCTTTTGGCACCGATGGAAGACGTCAGTGATCCACCGTTTCGCGCCCTTTGCAAGCAATACGGTGCCGACCTCATGTACACCGAATTCATTTCTTCGGAAGGCCTCATTAGAGATGCTGCCAAAAGCCGCCAAAAACTCGATATTTTTGAATACGAAAGGCCAATTGGCATCCAAATTTTTGGTTCAGAAACCGAAAGCATGGTGCAATCAGCTCAAATCATAGAGGCCGTCAACCCTGACCTCATCGATATCAACTATGGTTGTCCTGTTAAAAAAGTAACCTGTAAAGGAGCCGGCGCTGGCTTACTTCAAGATATTCCAAAAATGGTGCGCCTCACAGCAGAAATTGTGAAGGCTACGTCTCTACCCGTAACTGTAAAAACTCGCTTGGGTTGGGACGACGACACTAAAAAACGTCGTAGAAGCAGCAGAGCGCTTGCAAGATATCGGGATAGAAGCCATCTCGATTCACGGTCGCACCCGTAAACAAATGTACAAAGGTGAGGCAGATTGGTCGCTCATTGCAGAAGTCAAGAATAATCCACGCATGCGCATTCCTGTTTTTGGTAATGGAGATATCGACAGCCCAGAAAAAGCAGTTGAATACAAAAATAGATATGGTGTTGATGGCGTCATGATAGGCCGTGCATCTATAGGTTATCCCTGGATTTTTAGAGAAATCAAACATTATATCAAAACAGGTACTCAGCTAGAAGGCCCTACAGTCGCAGAGCGCGTTATTGCTTGCCGAGAACATTTGCTTATGAGTATTAAATGGAAGGGGCCCAAGCTTGGTATCACTGAAATGAAAAGACACTATACCAATTATTTCAAAGGTATCTCCCATTTTAAAGATTACCGCACCAAATTGGTAACAACCTCTGAACTCGATGAAGTTCTTGAAATCCTAAATTATATCGAAGCACACCAAGAAGAATTTATCTTGGTAAATAATTGATGCTAGAGTAGCTTATTTCTCCGGAGCAAACTTCTTACTGGCACTTGCAAGCTACCAAAAATCTCGTAGCGCGTCATGCGTTCGATTCTAAAATAATAGTTTGTCCCTTTGTGTTTCCATAACACCTGATTTTCATGTCCTTTGACGATTCTCGGTGGAAAATCGCCAGTGAAATATTGATAAAAAGGACCAATTTTATTGAATTTCAAGAGCGGAGAGAATAAAAAGCGGTAACCTCCTTCATCTTCTCGGAGCAACCCTTTCTGAGCCAACTTGGCAATAAAAAGTGGACCCATTCGGTTCAAAGATGCAAAGACAGAAAATGCCGGAACGGTGTCCAAACGAACGCGCTCTACTTCAGTTTCATTGAAGTCTTCATCGAGTATGGTTTCAATGTATTTAGTTTCCTGGACTTGTATGCCTCCTTGCTGATAAACTAAATCTCCATTCCAGGCATTTAAAAATCTTACAAATGGGAAGCCGACTTTCTTGCTCAATTTAGCTAGCTGAATGTATACAGAGTCTTCGGGGTGTTGCTTGAACTCGCGAATATCTAGATGTACGTCGATGAGTCGATCTGTTTGGGCAACGCTATGATAAGAAAGGCCATCGCGCTTCATAGAAAAATAAAGTGGCGTCTTTTTCTTGACATAGCTTTTTAACTTAAAACCTAAAGAGTCGCTGTCATGGGCAAACATAGCTGTTTGAATGTTGTAGCTGCGTAGCTTAGGCCAATTTGCGTAAATAACTAAATGCTCATCTTTGAATTGTTTCTGCTTCAAAAACAAGGCCCAATCTTTGTTTAAATCGCCGTAATGGGCAGAGGCAACCTGACTCAGTAAACGTTCAAAATTTGCTCCCTGATAAATAAAAGCGTAGTCTTTACCGTAGTGCAAATAGGATTTTTCCTTCTTGATATAATAAAAGGTAGTGCTTCCAATAACTGAATCTTGAAGTTCGGCATACTTTCTTAGACGCTCAATACCCACCTGAACCTTTGAAGAATCTGTGAGTTTGATTAGGGCACCCCAATCGCCATTTTCTTGTGCAAATAAGTAAGCATCTTGTTCTAGATCGAGGCCGTATTGTTTGCCTTGCCCCAAAAGAAATTCATAGGTAGTGAAATCTCGCATGGACAACTTGTTGTATTGCAACAAGGAATTGGTTTCTTTCGCGAGTTCTAAGATATTGGCTTTGGCAAGAAAGTCAGCTGTTGGTAAACGGTCAATAAGCCTTGGGGCTTTAGGGGCTGAGAATAAAAAAGATTTGACGAATAAGACGAGCGCCAAACCACCGGCAATCATGATGAGTGTCAGGAACTTCCTGTACATGGCCTATGGATTTAAAGTATAGACTAAATAAAGTGAATTGATCAAATCAAGGAGATGCTTACCTGTTTCTTCTTCACCTTTGAAGGTATAACTTAGGTTAAAAGTCGTGTGTGAAGTATTGGTTTCAGACGAAACCAATTCAAGGAGGCCTGATTTCCCTTTTAATGACGTAATGATTTCGGCATTTTTAGGTGTCAGGAGCTCGGTTGGAAAACGACTTAGGGTGCTGCTGATATCAACTTTACCATACATCGATCCGCCTTTTCTGGCTTTTTTCGCCTCCTTTTTTGAGAGTGCTAATTTGCCATAACCATTGGCGTATTGCGTTGCAAAGGTGGTGTCGTTGGTGAAAATGAGTAAGTCACCATTATTGATAATAAATAAAGGCGCTGCGTCTAGAATAGCGTTTTCAAAGCGCCAGTAGTTTTCGTGTTTTTGCATGCGAGAAGTTAGGCGGGCCATGTGCTTCAGGACCAGCTCAGGAATATCGGATCTTTCAGTAGAAAAACCGAGGGTAAAAACAGGCATTTCAGTTTCTGCATCGGTTTCGCGTTCGCCGTATTCAAAGGTTTCTTCGTCGTAGTAGAATTCAATTTTTTTAGTCTTGATTTTTTCAACGCCATTGAACGAACCAAACATGCTGCCTTTATAAGTACTAAAAACAGCATCTTTGTTGACAAACTCGTTGAGCAACTCGAGCGTAAGAACATTCATGGCAATTTGCGCATTCTTTTCATCTGAAAGCAAAGGCAAAAGCACTTTATAGGCCTGTTCGTAGGCCTGCTGCATATTGATGTTGTAGGTAAAGTATGCAGCGCTATTTGCAGGAATGAACTTCAGGACATTTTTATCAAACTTTGCATCGTTCATTTCAGCGTAAATACTTCCTAGAGCAGGGCCATATTGGGCTTCTACCGCAAATTCGACGCTGTTGTCTTTTAGGAAGAGGTCACCCAGAATTACATTGCCAGCATAAAGTTCTTGGATGTCTTTGTAGAGCGTTGGCAAGACCGTTTGAAAATACCAAAGGCCTTGCGATTTATCTAGATTTCTTGCGTTGTCAAGGTAAAAAGCACCTTCGGCATTATGGGCTAATTGCGCGGTAAAACGTGCATCTTGGGAACAAAGGTTATTGCCCTGCACAAAAATTTGTTGAATGACACGATCGAGTTCTGCTTGTTGCAAGATCACTTGAACGCTATCGCGGAGCTCATAGTAGTTTTTAATGAGGGGGTTTTCAGTGGCCTCTGGGAAAAGTCCGGTTTGGGTATCGTATTCTTGTTCATTGAGTACCTCTTCTTCTTGTTGAACTTCGTCAAAGAAGTCAAAAGGCATTTCGTTGCCGCGTGCATACCAAATCGAGTCAGTGACTTGATCGATGTAATCCATGGTTGGTTCGATGCGCAATAAAATTGCCGAATTGCCTTGAATCAGGAGATTGTTAAAAAAAGTGCCGTAAACTTCGAGGCCCGCTATATTACTTTCAAATGTCTGGAAATCGTCAAATACTTCAAAAAGTTGTTGTTTGTTGCCAACGCCAAAAGTAAAACCGGTAAGTTCTGTTTTTGATGTTTTACCGTAAAATAAATTGAGTCTTTGATTGAAGTCTAGGCCTGCGTCTTTGAGGGTTTTACCGGAAGTGGAGCCGTCGAATAATTCTTGATGGACGTCGGACATGAACTCATATTGAACGAGCTCATCCATGGAGATTTTTTGAAGGAGACTGATGTTGTTGATGCTAAAAACAGTAACCGCATCTGTTGGAATAAGGTGTTCGGATTGGCGCACATTGGTTTGAGCAAAAAATGTGGCAGAGAAAAGGCTTGATAGGCAAACCCAAAAATAATTCTTGAAAGCTTGATCCACGTGTATGAATGTTATAGGACGAAGTTAAGCATAATCCGCGAGTATCATCTTGGTGTCAAGACAATTATATTATCAATAAGGGACTGATTTTCTTTCAAAGAAAAAGTGTTGGTCCGGACCATAACAGCCTGTTGATTTTTACTGAGGGTTCCGAGCTTGTTTTCGAAGCGCAAAACTGGTCTTTCGAAACGGGCAATTGAGGTGTAAATCCCTTCTTTTAATAGTGCTTCGTCTTCAAATTTGTAGGCTTTTATTTGCTCAGCAACATAACCTGGAATACTGCGCTTAAGCGTTGTGCCGTCCCAACTGAGCCAATTTTCTTCTTGCTGTAAATTGACTTTGTCTTTGCTAATTTGTTCGATGCTGCGTTTAATGCCATCTTGCAAGAGCTTAACATTGGTGAAATCGCAACTCAGTTTGGAAATAAAATCGGTATAGTTTTCCTCCATTAAAACATTACTGATACCCGGTTGGGCGTCCAGAATTTTGACAAACTCTTTGATTTTGGCTGAAATCTGTTCAATAGACGGAACAGGCTTACCTTGTAAACTGTCTAGCGCCAAAATTGAATTGACTTTTACTTTGCTCGCACTTAAATTGATTTTGTATTTCAAACTCCCTGAACCATCGTTATTGAGGGTGAGGTCATCTGAAATTTCAATGCACGATGCAAAAAGAAAAAGCAAGCAACAAGTGAGTATAAATTTCATGGGGCGACGTGTACAATAGTGGTGCCAAAATTAATCAAATAAGCCCTTTTGGATGCCTAATGGATTCTCAAATTTGGCGCTCACGTCAGAAATATTGGCATTCGAACTTAAAATAATGCGTTTGTCGATCTCCCAGGCGTCGAGTTGAATCTTTGTGCGGTCTGCTATTTGATCTAAATGCAGCGCGCCATTCAACCAAGAATTTTCTTCATCGGCACTTAAAATTAAAGGCATGCGCTTCTTAGAATTATGAATTTCAGACATGAGCGCATTTGCCTCGGTCGTTAAGATCGTAAAAGTTTTTTCTTGCGCTCCGGTGGATGGATTGAGCCAAGTATCATAAAGACCTGCAATGGAAAAAACCGACTGTCCAAGATCTTTGATAAAATAAGGAATCTTGAGCTTTCCTTGGGTTTGCCATTCAAAGAAGCCCGATGAAGGCACCAAACAGCGCTTGCTCGAAACCAAGTGTTTGAAAGAGGCTTTTTCGGTGCAGGTTTCTATCCGTGCATTGAGTGTTTTACTGGCAAATTCCATCCAATTTCCACCTTTGTACCATTGCGGCAGCAGGCCCCAGCGCATTTGTTGCAAGACCTCATCGTTTGTAACAATGTGCCATTGAGGAAAATGAAAACCCGACGCAAAAAAATAAGGCAATTCAGGAGCTGCTACCGGTTTTAACTTTTGATAGCGCTCGGCAAGTTGCTGGGTTGAGGAAGTGGAAGAATTACTGTAGCACATTTTCAAATTTAAAAAAAGAAAGCCACCCGAAGGTGGCTCTATATAGACATTTCTCGCTATCCGAATGAATCGGGAAGAAAGAAACGGTAAAGAGCCCGAAGGCTCTTGAATCCTTACATCATGCCTGGCATTCCGCCACCCATTCCTGCCATGGCAGCAGCTGGGTTTGCTTCTTCAGGCTCATCAGCGATGACGCACTCAGTAGTGAGGAGCATGGCTGCAATTGAAGATGCGTTCTCAACGGCAATACGCGTCACTTTTGTTGGGTCAATGACACCAGACTTGTAGAGCGGTTCGAAAACATCGGTGCGGGCGTTGTAACCGAAGTCGGCTTTGCCTTCGCGTACTTTTTGAACGATCACTGCGCCTTCACCACCAGCATTGGCAATGATTTGACGCAATGGCTCTTCAACGGCGCGCTTCACGATTTGAATTCCTGTAAGTTCATCTTCGTTTTCACCTGTCAAAGAATCCAATGTTTCAATGGCACGAATCAACGCAACACCTCCACCTGGAACAATTCCTTCCTCCACAGCGGCGCGCGTTGCAGCAAGTGCATCATCCACTCGGTCTTTCTTTTCTTTCATCTCCACCTCTGTAGCGGCTCCGACATACAATACCGCAACACCACCGGCTAACTTAGCCAAACGCTCTTGCAACTTCTCGCGATCATAATCGGAAGTAGTTTTTTCTATTTGTGCTTTGATTTCAGCTA
>JAURHO010000061.1 GCA_030833265.1 Crocinitomicaceae bacterium
CTTCGGCTGTCATACCGATACCGTTGTCGCGGATGGTGAGCGTTTTGGCTTCTTTATCAAGTAAAACCTCCACCTTTAGCTCGCCTAATTCTCCTTTGAATTCGCCATTTTTAGCCAAAACATTGAGCTTTTGGCTCGCATCAACTGCATTCGACACTAATTCACGAAGGAAAATTTCGTGATCCGAGTAAAGGAATTTTTTGATGATCGGAAAGATGTTTTCCGTTTGAACATGTATTTGACCTGTTTTCATTTTTTATATGTTTTGCTGCTCTTCGACAATAAAAATGCCAAGCTTAAAATGCTGACATTTTGACAAGCAACTGCGTTTTTTTTGTCAATTTTGCAGTATGAAATATGCGATCATAACGGGTGCAAGTTCCGGATTCGGGCAAGCCATTGCTTTTGAACTTCAAAACATGGGCTACGGCTTGGTTTTATTTGCCAGAAGAACCGACCGCTTAACAGCGCTCAAGGGCAAATTAACGCAAACGGAAGTCTACACCGCAACACTCGACGTTCGAGACGAGCAAGCTGTCAATGCTGCCATTGCTGCGCTGCCAGCACACATCGCTGATAACATACATGTCTTGATCAATAATGCAGGTTTAGCCGTAGGGCGTGGCCCACTTGACCAAGGCCTCTCCGATGACTGGAACCGCATGCTCGACACCAATGTTAAAGGCTTGCTTTACATGAGCCACGCCGTCATTCCTTTACTTGAAAAACATCCGTTTAGCCACCTCATCAATTTATCGTCAATTGCAGGCAAAGAGGTGTATGCGGGTGGCAATGTATATTGCGCGAGCAAACATGCCGTAGACGCCATTTCTAAAGCGCTCCGCATTGATCTCCTGAGCAAGCAAATCAAGGTTTGTAATATTGCGCCCGGTGCAGCCGAAACAGAATTCTCTTTGGTGCGCTTCAAAGGCGACACCCAAACCGCCACACAAGTTTACTACGGTTTTGACCCGCTGCAGGCCGAAGATATTGCCCAAACAGTCAGCTTCATTTTAAGCCGCCCAGACCATGTCAGCATTGCCGACATTACCATCATGCCAAGCGCACAAGCCAACGGTAGTCTTTTTCACAGAAAATAAATCAATCAACAACACCCACAAATGCAAACTTTTCAAACTTATTCGTTCCAAAATAAACGCGCCATTGTTCGCGTTGACTTCAATGTACCGCTCGATAAAAACACAGGTGCAGTTTCAGATGACAAGCGCATCAGAGCAGCGCTTCCAACTTTGAAGCACATTCTTGAAAATGGCGGAAGCATTGTGCTCCTTTCACACTTTGGACGTCCTAAAAACGGGCCCGAAGCTGTATTTTCTTTAGAACAAATTTGTGCAAAAGTGAGTGAAGTACTCGGAACCAATGTTGATTTCGCAGACGATTGTATCAGTGAAGCGGCTTTTAGCAAAAGTGCAGCCCTCCAACCTGGGCAAGTGCTTTTATTAGAAAATGTGCGTTTTTACAAAGAAGAAACCGCAGGCGATCTTGAATTTGCTAAAAAATTAGCGCAACATGGCGATTGCTATGTCAATGATGCTTTTGGAGCCGCTCACCGTGCACACGCAAGTACCACACAAATTGCAAGCTTTTTTCCCAACGATAAAATGATGGGCCTACTCATGGAAGGCGAACTTGCTAATGCCAGAAAAGTACTCCACGAAGCAAAAAGACCTTTTACTGCCATTGTCGGAGGCGCAAAAGTTTCAGACAAGGTTTTGATTGTACAAAATTTACTGAACTTGGCAGACCACATCATTATTGGTGGTGGCATGGCCTATACTTTTTTCAAAGCACTAGGTGGCGAAATTGGGGCTTCTTTATGTGAAGAAGAGCGCCTTGAAACTTGTAAAGAAATCTTGGCAACTGCCAAAGAAAAAGGCGTACAAATCCATTTACCAACAGACGCCATCATTGCAGATCGTTTTGCCGCTGATGCTCATACACAAACAGCGCCTTCTGGTGCCATTTCCGGCGCTTGGATGGGTCTTGACATTGGGCCTGAAGCCATTAAAGACTTCAGTGCCGTATTAGAAAATAGCCAAACCATTCTCTGGAACGGCCCAATGGGTGTGTTTGAAATGCCCGCATTTGAGCAAGGCACCAAAGCCGTAGCTTTAGCTGTTGCAGCCGCAACAAAAAATGGCGCATTTAGCCTCATAGGAGGTGGAGATAGCGCTGCAGCCGTGCAAAAATTTGGGCTACAAGACCAAGTGAGCTACGTGAGTACCGGCGGAGGTGCGCTTTTGGAATATTTTGAAGGAAAGGTTTTGCCAGGTGTTCAGGCAATTGAAGCCTAGAATCTTTTGACTACATCTACCAAACGATTCGAGTAACCCGCTTCGTTATCGTACCAGCCTGCCACTTTAATAAGGCCATTGAATACGGTGGTGAGTTGCGCATCAAAAACCACACTGTGCGGGTTGCCAATTACGTCAACCGACACAATCGGATCCTCAGTGTATTTCATGATGCCTTTTAAAGGCCCAGCTGCTGCAGTTTTCATGGCTGCATTGATTTGCTCAACACTAATTTCCTGACTAGTTACAAGCGTCATTTCAGTAACAGATCCGTCAGAAACGGGCACGCGGAAACTTCCGCCCGTAATTTTACCTATCAATTCAGGAAAAATACGTGTGATGGCTTTAGCTGCACCTGTTGAAGTCGGGATGATTGAATTTGCTGCTGCTCTGGCGCGTCGCAAATCTTTGTGTGGCGCATCGTGTAGACGTTGGTCAGAGGTGTAGCTGTGTACTGTTGAAATGTAGGCCACTTGGATATCAAAAAGGTCTTTGAGGACCTTAACCATTGGCGCTGCATTGTTAGTTGTACAAGAGGCATTGGAAATAACCGTTTCGGTCCAATCAATTTGATCGTCATTGACACCGAGCACAACAGACGGAATATCTTCGTCATTGGCAGGCGCACTAATGACAACATGCTTGGCTCCCCCTATGAGGTGCTTAGAGGCGGCCTCGCGGGTCAGGAATAGGCCAGTCGACTCTACAACAACAGCAACACCATAAGCAGCCCAATTGATTTGCTCTGGGTCTCTTTCGCTGATAAAAGTGATTTTCTTACCGTTTTCAAAAATTAAACTACTGCCTTCGATTTGGAAGTCTAGGTTGAATGGCCCGTGAACGCTGTCATACTTGAGCAGATGAGCAAGCGTTTTGATATCTGCGAGATCATTGACTAAAGCTACTTCAACTTGAGGATCTAATAAGGCAATTCTTGTGAAACAACGCCCAATTCTACCGAATCCATTTACACCGACGACTTTCATAGTTTTATTATTGTATTTGATACAAAAATAACAATAAAAAAGAAAAAGTGTTCAAATGACACTTTGAACACTTTTCCAACTGTTAATCAGTAACTTAAATTTAATTAGAGCTTGATTTTTGCTTTAACCGAACTTGGAATACCGTCTTTATGTAAGTAAATATTGATGGTTTTGTAGCGGAAATAATTTTCAGAAACATACAAGTATCCTTTTGGCAAGTTATTGGTTCCCCAAGAGTTTTTTACGAGGAAATAACGCGTACCATTTTGATCTTGGTAAAGGCCAACAATGTGCATACCGTGATCATCTGTGGTTGTTTTGTTGTCATAGCCTTTTTGACGCAACTCAGGTGTAATAACCAATTCTTTCATTGGTTCGAAAAAGGCGTTTGACTTGCGTTCTGCACCAGCATCATTAAAGCGCTTGTCGTCTTTACCAACTACTTCAATCATCATTGGGTCTGCAGGAACGATAGCTAAACCGTTTTTAAAACTGAAACCTTTTTCAGAAACGTCAGCTCCCCAAGCCAAAGTGTAGCCATTTTTAAGTGCTGAAATGGTTACTTCAACAAGGTCATCGAGGCTGACATTATAAGAAGAACCCCATGCCCAGTTATCTGGAATTTCAAGCATGCATTGGCTGTTCATTGGGTGATTCGTAAAGGAAGTTAAGGAGACATAATTTTTCATGTCTAGGCCCAAAGATGCTGCATAAGTTTGAGGCGTATACCTTTTACCATTTAATTCAAAATCTACAACGTCTTTACCCATTCCGTAGTCGAGGATAGAGTTATATTTTCTTTTCCATTCGTCAGATACACCTTCTGGCGAACCCAAACGAGCAAGAACGTCGTTCATGACCGCGTTTAATTGTGTGAACAATTCGGCGTGGTTGTAAGTGTCTTTGCCATTTAGGCCTGTATAAACCTCATAAGGAACAATTCCGAATTTTGAGATGACCAATGGCGCATCGTGAAAGGCGCCACCTTCTCCAAAATTAATTTTACCATCCATGCGGATATATTTCTCTGCTTTGAGCTCATAAGCTTTGCGCACTACATACATTTCAGATAAAATGACTGGTGTTTTGGCTCCGAGTCTTTGAATTTCAGATTCGAAAAAGCTGGTTGCTGAAAAAGACCAACATGTTCCGGTCTGACCCTGACTCTGAACCGGAGTGGCATCGAGCTGAACGATTTTTTTAAATTGATACTTGCTGCCATCTGCATTGGTAGATTGTGCAAAAAGCATAGAAGTACTGATCCCGACGGATAGTAAAATACTGAAGATTTTTTTCATGTGTTTATTTTAGTTTTTATAGATCCAACCTTGTAGTTGACGCGCTGAAACGCGTTGTTGTAGCTCAGCTAATTGTGTAGCGTCTTGAGCATTTCCTGCACTTACTCTGATGAGTGTTCCGCCAGGGATAATTCTTGCAGCAAAACCGTCTCGTTGAAGTTTGAGTACTAAGTTTTGAGCGTTTTGGGCATTTGAAAAGCAACCCACTATTACATCAAAGCCTGCAACGGGCGTCGCCTCAACTTGAGGAATTTCGTTTTTAGCAATTTCTTTCGGAACCTTTACTTTGCATTGCGTACTTGCATCCCAATAGTAATTGGAAAGGCGAGGATTTGGAGTTGCTTCCAATTGTAACTCAGGAGCTGCTGCTGGCAACTCGAGCGCTTGTATTTGCAAATTATTTTTTTGATAAGCCGCCTCACCAGTTGCTTGAAATGGGTTGAAATCTGAAATGGAAAACAGACCTGAGCTAAGCGCTGTTGTTTTGGTAGGAATCCAGACAGAATAAAACGCCATTGGGATAAAACAAGCTGCTGCAGCTATTCTTGCCCATTGAACTGGTTTTCTTACTTCCTTGACAACTGGCAACGTAATGATCGGAGCCTCTTTTTTGGCTTCAACTTCTTTGGCTACAAAGCTAAGGTTACCTAGGCCGTATGAAGAAAGTAATAAGTTGAAGAAACGATCTTGATCAAAGCGGATTTGACCATCTTGTTGCCTAACAAAAGTTCCAATTTTTGGAATTTTGACAGATTCACCAGAACGTAAATCTTGCAATAATTGATCAGTGAAGGCTTGTAATTTGTTTTTGGCTTCTTCGTAGAACAAGCCATTTCTGCGGGAGTATTCAGCTAAGAATAAACCGTCGTCGGTGAGGAGAAAACGGTTGAAAAGCAATTCTTTTTTTGGTGGATTTACTAGCCCTTTTTCGAAGTCGATTTGGGCCGAGATTTGTTTGGCAACAAAACCCCCAAAACCCGGAACCACGACACAATTGTGGCGCAATAAAAGTTCAATTAAGATTTCTTCAAAACCCTGCATCTAACAAATTTACAAAACTCTGTTCAGATTACAAAAAAGGCAAAACCTTTTGTACATCTTCCGGCACATCTATGTTGGGCGTTTCAATGGTGGTGCGGACCAAATGGATGGGATAACCATAATAAAGCCACCTCAGTTGTTCAAGTGATTCTGCTTGTTCCAAAAGACATGGAGCAAGTTGGGAAAGCGCTTGGAGTATGCTCGAGCGATAAGCATAAAGCCCAATATGACGTAGCCAAGGAAAGGCATTCATTTTTGCATAATGCATATTGGGAAGTGGGCTTCTGGAGAAATAAATGGCCGTTTGCTTGTGATTTTCAAGCACTTTGATCCGGTTCGGATTTTCTAAATCTTCTTGACTTACATGCGGATGCACAAGTGTAGCAATTTGAACTTCTGGCGCTTGAAAAGCGCCGAGCAGCGCATCGAGTTGTTGCGCACTCACCAAAGGTTCATCGCCCTGAATATTGATCACGACGTCGTAACCCGGAAAATGAGCCAAGACCTCTGCACAACGATCTGTTCCGCTTTGGTGCTGAGCGCTGGTCATGAGGACCTTGCCCCCGAAACGCAGCACTTCAGCTTCAATTCGGGCGTCATCGGTGGCAACCACAAGGGTGTCTATCATTTGTGCCTTTAGGGCACCTTCATAGACGCGTTGAATCATGGTTTTCCCTTTGAGGTCGATGAGTGGTTTGCCCGGAAAGCGCGAAGAGTCATGTCTGGCTGGAATGATGCCGAGTACTTTCATTAGAATTTAGCTTGAATTTGAATGATAAAATTTCTTGGTGCTTGGATGTCGCCAGGTCGGGTGGCATATTCGGCATTGAGAAAATTATTAACGATAAAAGAAAGTCTGTATTGTTCTTTAAACGTGTAGGCCATGCGCAAATCGAGAACAAGATTGCCGTGGTTGTTGAGTTGTCGGTAAGCCTTTAGACCAGGAAGGATATAAACACTTGAAATTGGCGAGGGGTCTACATCGTCTTCAAAGACGCGGTCAATATTGCGCATATAACTGTTGTAGCGTGCAGAAAAACCGAGACTCCAATGCTGGTAGGTAGCTTCAATATCTGCCTTTGCGAGGTGTTTGAATCGGTACTTCAGCATATTGGTGCTTGTATCAGAAAAATTGGCCGTGTATAACGGATTGGAATTCAATGAAATGGGATTCATGTAGGTATAACCGAGCAAGGAAGTAAGTTCTACTTTGCCCAATTGACCCATGGAGTTAAAGGATAGATCAAGACCTGAGATGCGCGCTTTTTCAGCATTTTGTGCTTGGAAGCCAACCCAATCGCTCACGTTATAGTTGCCACTGGTGAGAAATTCGAGGTCCGCAGGGCTGGGGTTAATCGGGTTCAAAGGCTGCTGACTAATGGGGTTATAATAAATGAAAGAAAACTCCATCATGTTGCTATATTGATTGACAAAGACAGCGAGGTCAAGCATAGCCTTCCAAGCGCCTATTTTGAAACCTTGTTTGATGCCAACTTCTGCCGCCCAACCCACTTCAGGCCTTAGGCTAGGGTTAGGAAAGATATTAAGTGCCCCGACAGAAGTCTGGGTGAAGCGTTCAGCCACAGATGGATACCTGATTCCTTGACCAAAACTGGCGCGCAAATGAGTAAAAGGTTTCAGTTCGTAGTGCAGCCCTGTTCGGAAAACAGGGTAAAAGGGTAAGGTGAGTGAATCTTTTGTTGGAATGACAAATTTTGAGTCGGCGGTAAGTTGATCCATTTTGAAATACTCTAGACGAACACCCGCCGTAAGATCTAGTTTATTATGATGGATATCGAGTTGTGAAAAAGCTGCAAAATTCTGGGACTGGTGGTTGCCAAAAAGTAAAGAATTGACTTGATTGCCGATGGCAGAAAAACCTGAACTCAGGGTGCTTGAAGCCCCTATTTTATTTTGATAAGTGTAATCTAGATAAGAAACGGTAGCTGCATTGCTCTGATTGACATTCGACAGGTTTTCGTTGTCTACCCAATATAGCCTTGCTTTGAGCTGGTGGATGTTTTTTTTGAGGTCGATGTATTTGATGCTGGGGTCTATGAATAAGCGCTGTCCAAAATTGTAACTTAATGTTGAGGCGCCGGCAGTGGTATCTCCGTAGCCACTTGGTGTGTAGGCCAATGAATCGCTTTGCCAAATCAAGAAACTTCCTGTTTTTTGAATTTGATAGTTATAGCCTAAAGATAGCTTTAAGCGATTGGCCAGTAGCGGTTTTAAAAAAAGCGTACCCGAAACCCGTGCCCTAGACTCTGATTCACCGATGCGGTAACCATCGTTATGGAAGCCCACTGTAGAAATTGTGAAACCAAACTTCTTTTTCAAGGCACTGTGATATACCTCTAGTTGTTGGTTCATAGGAGGTGCAGACCACCATTTGAGGGATGCCCTTCTTGGGTTGCCATAAATGCCATTTTGAAATTTTACACTAGTTTGCGGCGTTAAGCCAGGTTCTTTTTCAGACAGGGCTATGATGCCATTTAAAGCACCGCTACCATAAAGGACGGAAGAGGCGCCTTTCAATACTTCTACCTGACTTGCTTGCTCCATGGGGATTGCATTCCATTGGGTGTCACCTGCATAGCCTGAAAGCAATGGCATGCCATTCCATAATAACAAGACCCGACTGCCCGTTCCGTAGGCAAAACCCGAACCACCTCTGATGCTCACTTGACCATCCATGGTGTAAACGCCCGGCGTTTGGTCTACAGCTTGCTCGAGGTCTGTGATGCCCTTGTGATCAATAAGTTGTGGGCGAAGCACTTCCATTGAAACTGGAACTTCTTCGATTTTTTGCTTGCGCTTGGATGCGCTCACAACAATTGTGCGCGTGTCTTGTACACGAGTAGTATCAGTAGCTGCTTTTTCAGGAACCTGTGCCCAGGAAGTAAGACACAGAAAAATGAAAAACAAAAGAAAATAGTGCTTTTTCATGCAAAATATTTGATGCGAAATTAAATTGAAATTTCGGCAACAAATACAGTAATTCTACTGAAATGATTGCTGAAACATCCTTCTAATTTTACCCGAATCTAACAAAAAAATAATGCACCTCGATTACATCTACCAAATTGCCTTCACTCAACTTTATGGCATAGGGCCAATCAGAGCCAAACGCCTATTAAAAATTCTAGACTCTCCGCAAGCTTTTTTCGACCTTTCATTACCCAAACTTCAGCAACTTACGAGTATTTCTTTGAAGCAACTTGAATTGGCAAATCGAACGGGCGCCCTATTGGCTGCCCAAACGCAGGTGCCTTACCTCAGCTCCAAAGATTTACACTATTTCTTTACTTCAGATCCAGCATTTCCGCAACAACTCAAAGAATGCCCAGACGCACCCCTCGGTTTATTTTACAGAGGCACCTCTCCTACTTGGAACCAATCCAGAACGTTGGCAATTGTCGGAACAAGACAAGAAACCGCCTATGGCAAGCAAATCGTTAAAGAACTCATCGGGTCGCTACCCAAAGATATTTTAATCGTTAGTGGTTTGGCACAAGGGG
>JAURHO010000062.1 GCA_030833265.1 Crocinitomicaceae bacterium
CACTTGCTTGAACAGTACATTGCGCGTGCAATGAGCTATAGGTCAAGTAGCCTGCGATGAGGCAGAGTAGTTGAGTGTAGGTTTTCATAAGAAAAGATTATTGCACCGAAACACTGACAATTTTAAAGTCTGTCAGTTGCGTTTTGGTTAAATGAGCAGGCATGTGGTCAAAAATAGTAAGACCCTGGCGGTTGCGATCGAGGCAAACGCCTTCTAATTTTTCTTTGGGTTGCAAAGTTTGTGTATAAATCATTTCTGGATGACCGCAAGTAGCGCACTGGCCATCGTAGTATAACTCAAAGCTGTAGTTGACAACTTTAACTTGATTGGTGGTATTGGTAATGGTTAATTGAATGAGGTCTGCTTCGTATCCTTCTGAAGGCACATTGCAGTGCAATGGCTTAGTTTGGATTTCAACTCCGGATTTCGTAACTGCTTTTTGGGCAAAACTTGTTGCTGAAAAAAGAAGGAGTCCGATGATAGTAAGGCGCAATTTCATAGAATAAGTTTAGATTTGTGCTAGACGTGAACTTAAATAAATAAGTTGCACGATTCGTAAAATTAGCACAAATAAAGCAAACTTGAAAGAAATTGAACGAAAGTTCCTCGTGGAAAATGACCACTGGAAAACGGCAAATATTATTGGTCAAAGGTTGCTCAAGCAAGCTTATTTATTGAGAGAGTCGGATCGTTCGGTACGCATTCGCATTACTGATAATATGGCTTTTTTTACCGTTAAATTAGGGGTTGGCATTACTCGTGGCGAATTTGAATACGAGATCCCTGTTGAAGAAGCAGAAGCGATGATTGCCGAGGCGCAGTTAAAGTGTTTAGAAAAAACGAGGTATTACATTCAGTATAAAGCTGCTACTTGGGAAGTCGATGTTTTCCACGGTGCACTCGAAGGACTCGTGCTGGCTGAACTTGAATTGGATTCAGAAGATCAGCATATCGATTTGCCAAATTGGGTAGGGAAGGAAGTAACGCTAGACCCTAATTATTTGAATTCAAATCTGATTGAAAAGGTTTAAAGATTATAAAGAAATAAAGTTCTCTGATTTATTTTTCTTGAATTCGTTCTTCATCATCTTCTTCATAAGCATCTTCTCCATCTTCATCTCCATCTCCAACATCATCTTCTTTTCCAAAAAAAAATACTTAAAGGGCTTCTTGTTCAAGCGGTTCTTTGAGTAAATCAATGACTGTGCAGCCAATTTCAAGGTGGAAATAATGGATAATTGGCAGTGCTTCGCTGAGTTCAGGCCATTTTTTTGCGTCGTCTTCAATGCTGCTGCATTCTTGAGCCCAGATCTTTTTGGCGTATTTTTCGATGATGAGGTCGTCATCCCAGAATTCTTCTTCAATCAAATAGAGACTGCCTTCAGCGTTTTCATCCATCATGAGTTCCGGATCATTTTGTGTTGCCCATTGAATAAATGCGGTGCTTGGTTTGGCCATCAAAAAGCCTCGGTTGATTAATTTCATAAGTTGACGATTTGCGCATTTTTATAGGTGTACCATTTGGTATTTTTTCGAGCTTGCCCCCAAATAATATATTTAAAGGAATTTTGCTGGTAACGACCACTCAGGTATTTCAACCAAACTTGGTACTTGATTTTTTTTGTTGATTGCAGCGCGAAAATATGTTGATCTGCCAACACAAGCAGCGTGTATTGATCAAAGATTTTCTCATTTGACCCGATTTTAAACGGTTGCTTGCTTTTAAATTGATCAAGCCAATTGAAAAAAGCTTCGTTGGCTTGGTTAGAGTCTTTAAAAGCCCATTCTTGGTGCCCGAAAGTTTGGCCCAAAGAATCGGTGCAAATTACATGAAAGTGTTTACTTAAAAAGCGATTCAAGAAGTGCTTTTGTTGCGAACTATCTATGCTGACACTTGCCATTTGAAGTTGGCACGAATCATTGGCATAGCTTTTGAGAAAAGAGACCAAGGTATCTGACTCGATTTCGGTCTTTAATTTCGTTTCTTTTTGGCTTGAACGCGGCCTGATTTGATCCAAATTTGTAACAGCATCAGCCGGTTGGTCTTGACACGCTGTTGTCAAAGACAAAAAAGAAACGAGAATATAGAACAGGGGTTTGGTCAGCGCACGCATCTTTTAATTAATTTTGAACAAATTTAACAAACTATGAAGCAATTTGTATTGTTTGCCATTTTGGCTTTTATTGGTGTTTCTTGTGGTACAAAAGTACAATATACAACCGCCATTCGCGATGAATTCAACCTCGATACTGAAGAAAAACTCCGTCAGGTCCAATTCTACATTTCTCATACCATTATTTTAAACCAAGTCAATGTGCAGTCGAGCGAGCTTACTACACAAAATGGCGCTTTGGTGGCCAGTTCTAACAGTCAATCGGAGTCTGTTATTATTCCAGCAGGCACACGTTGTATTTTTGAAGGCTTTGGCGACGCAGGTCAAATTTTAGTGCGTTTTGAAACCGGTGATCAGCGCTACATTCCATTCGCCACTAAAAACGAAGGCGCAAGTGTACGTCGTTATTACCTCGATGCCGACTGGACCGCGAGTGGGGGTGCAAAAATCAACTATGGTGGTAACGTTTATAAGGTAGATCTTACCAGAGGAATGCCACGTCAAGCTCATCTAGAAGTTGTTCGAAAAAAATTAGAAAAAACCAAACGCAAAGAGCGCATCGTCAAAGGATTAAAAGTCTAATTCATTCCATGTCAATCAACACTACAATTTCCTTTCAACGAGAAGGATTCGATAACGAAGAATTAATTCGCATTTACAAAAAGCTGGTTTTACCACGGCTTATTGAAGAAAAAATGCTCATCTTATTGCGTCAAGGTAAGATCAGCAAGTGGTTTTCAGGTTGGGGGCAAGAAGCGGTTTCTGTCGGTACTTCTTATGCTATGACTGCTGAAGAATACATTTTACCAATGCACCGTAACCTCGGGGTTTTTACTACCAGAGATATTCCTTTAAATCGTTTGTTTGCCCAGTTTCAAGGGAAAATGAGCGGTTATACCAAAGGTCGTGACCGCAGTTTTCATTTCGGAACCCAAGACCACAAATTGGTGGGCATGATTTCTCACCTTGGTCCGCAGCTAGGTATAGCAGATGGTATCGCCCTGGCCAACAAAATCAGAGGAACTCAAAATGCCACGCTCGTTTATTCGGGTGATGGTGGTGCTTCAGAAGGTGATTTTCATGAAGCTTTGAACGTAGCCGCTGTATGGGATCTCCCAGTCATTTTTGCTATTGAAAACAATTGTTGGGGCCTAAGTACGCCTTCTATTGAACAATTCCGTTGCAAACAATTCATCGACAAGGGCATTGGTTATGGCATGGAAGCTATTCAGGTCGATGGCAATAACATCCTAGATGTCATTCGAACGGTGCGTCATATCAAAGCTGAAATGGCTCAAAATCCAAGACCATTCTTACTCGAGCTCATGACTTTTCGCATGCGTGGACACGAAGAGGCATCGGGTACTAAATATTATCCTGAAGGTTTACAAGCTTCTTGGGAATCAAAAGACCCAGTAGTGGCCTATGAAAACTATTTGCTTGCCGAAGGAATTCTTTCAGAGGCATTTGTGACTGAACTCAAAGCCGATTTCAAACAACAAATCCAAACGGCTTTTGATCAAGCGAATGCAGAACCCAAAATTGTCCCGGATCTAGCGCAAGAATTATCAGATGTATATGCGCCACATGCGTTTAACTCAGTTTTACCAAGTGGTGCGAGCTCTGAAAAAAGATTCATTGATGCCATTCAAGATGGCTTGTCTATGGCTATGGAAAAGCATCCTGAACTCATATTAATGGGGCAAGATATCGCTGAATATGGTGGTGCTTTTAAAGTGACTGAGGGCTTTGTAGAACGCTTTGGTAAAAATCGTGTCAGAAATACGCCGCTTTGTGAATCTGCTATCATAGGGGCAGGTTTAGGCTTGTCAATTGCCGGTATGAAAGCAATGGTTGAGATGCAGTTTGCCGACTTCGTGAGCGTGGGCTTCAATCAAATTGTCAATAATTTAGCCAAATTGCATTGGCGTTGGGGGCAACAAGCCGATGTTGTGGTACGCATGCCAACGGGTGCCGGAACTGCTGCTGGTCCATTCCATTCGCAAAGCAATGAGGCTTGGTTTGTGCACACGCCAGGTTTGAAGGTGGTTTATCCATCCAATCCACAAGATGCTAAAGGGCTTTTACTTGCGGCATTTGAGGATCCTAACCCAGTGATCTTCTTCGAGCATAAATACTTATATCGCAGTCTAAAAGGCATGGTGCCAGATGCTTATTACAATGTTGAAATTGGAAAAGCAGCAACCGTGCAGTCTGGTTCGGATCTCACCATACTCACCTACGGTTTAGGCGTTCATTGGGCACTTGATGCTGCAGCGGCTAGACCTCATGCTAGTATAGAAATCCTTGACCTCAGAACCTTGTTACCACTCGATAAAGAGGCGATAATCGCAGCTGCTTCCAAAACGGGTCGTGTATTGGTTTTACACGAAGACACCACGACAGGTGGCATAGGAGGGGAACTTGTTGCTTTGGTCAATGAACATTGTTTTGAGGCCCTAGATGCGCCTGTACTTAGAGTAGGGTCACTCGATACACCAATTCCGTTTGCAGCAGACCTCGAGCAACAATTTTTAGCAAATTCGAGACTACTCGACACCATTGATCAGCTCCTGAACTACTAACGTGCTCAAGAAAATCTATCCATTGAGTCCGTTTCTTTGGCTATGGATGGCCATGAGCATCCTGCGTTTGGCATTTGCGTGGCAAAATGCCAGCTTCTTCGAGAATATTCAGCTCGCTACTTTTTTTTACGGTGCTTTGTTTGATGCGGTCACCCTCGCCTTATTGGCTTTGCCTTACGCTTTTTTTAGTTTGCCACTTCAATGGAGGGCAAGTAAATTATACCGTGTGGCAGGTAAAGCATACTTGGTCCTGATTGCCTTATTTGTGTTAGTCTTGAATACTTGGGACATCGCCTATTTTTCATACACGCAAAAGCGATCAAGTTTTAGTTATTTTACACATCTATTGACCGGAACTGAGACCAGTTCATTGGCCGGTGAATTTTTAGCTGAATTTTGGTGGTTGCCCATTTTGTTTATTGGGCTGCTCTTTGTTTTTATTCGCATTCTACAAAAGCAGCCGAGAAATAGAACAATCCCGTCCTCAAAACCGAAGGCTTGGGTTTTCTACTTATTATCGCTTTTTGTCACCTTCTCGCTTGCTAGAGGAGGATTTTCTTTAAGGCCAATCAGCATCATTGATGCAACGGCGCTCACCAATCTAGAACAAGCGCCAATGGTGCTCAATACGGCTTTTACTGTGCTCAAAACGAGTCGCTACGAAGATCCTAAAAAAGTCCAGTATTTATCTGATAATGAACTCGCTAGATTTTTGCCGTCAGGCCAGCGAAAGGTGCATGCGCACTTGCCGGATCATACCAACGTGGTTGTAATTATGTTAGAGAGTTTCGGGACTGTATATGCAGGCCCGAATAGTAAGCAATCCTACACGCCATTTCTCGATTCTATACTTTCTAAAGGTTTATTCTGTGAGAAGGCCATTGCAAATGGCCGCACTTCGATGGATGCAGTGCCAGCAATTTTAGCAGGAATGCCCTCTTGGCAAAACGAATCTTATATTTTAAGTCCTTTTTGTACCAATCAAATTGATGCCTTGCCCAGTTTTTTAAAACGGAAAGGCTACCATACCTCGTTTTTTCATGGCGCTAAAACCGGATCCATGAATTTTGACGATTTTACTAAAGCAATTGGAGTTGATCATTATTACGGCCTAGAGCAGTATAAAGGTCCGGAGGCTTTTGACGGCAATTGGGGCATCTGGGACCACGCCATGTTTTCGTTTTTTGCCGATGAACTAAGTACTTTCAAGGCGCCATTCTTTAGCACCATCTTTTCCTTGAGCTCGCATCATCCTTATTTGCTACCAGCAACCTACAAAAACCGCGTTAGAAAAGGTCCGGAACCACTTTGCGCGACCATCTCCTATACAGATCAAGCCCTAAAAGCATTCTTCAAAAAAGCCAGTACGAAAACGTGGTTCAAAAACACGCTGTTTGTATTTGTTGCCGACCATGTTGGGCCTACAAGAAGTGCTGCTCACCAAACTTTACCCGATCGCTATCATATTCCTATCGGTTTTTATCACCCAGGTCAGAATTTACAAGGGCTTTATTCCAAACAACACGATGCTACTGCTGTTTTTCAGCAAATTGATATTTTCCCGACCATATTAGATATGTTAGGATATGACAATCAAGCTTTTTGCTTTGGTCAGTCTCTGTTTGCTAAAGAACAAGGTGCCAAAATGGTTTATGAAAATGGGAGCCTTATTTTATTTAAAGGTCCGTCAAAGACTTTGGATATTTATTCTTGGATGCCATTCGAGAAGCGCGCGGCAACAAAACAAGAGCGTGTTTATATCCGTGAACTTCAGGCAAACTACCAAAATTACCAGCATCGTCTGATTGAAAATCGTTGCTGCAAGGGTAGATAGCACACATATCATCGAGGAATTCTGTATCTTTGCGCTTTCAATTCAAGAGCTATGGCAGAGAAAAAAGTGACCCGTCAAGAAGATTACGCAACTTGGTACAACGACCTCGTTTATCAAGCAGACCTCGCAGAGCACTCAGATGTTCGCGGTTGTATGGTCATTAAGCCCTATGGTTATGCCATCTGGGAAAACATGCGCGATGTCCTCGATGCTAAGTTCAAAGAAACTGGCCACTCTAATGCCTATTTTCCGCTTTTTATCCCGAAAAGTTACCTCAGTAAAGAAGCAGCGCATGTCGATGGTTTTGCCAAGGAATGTGCGGTGGTAACGCATTATCGCCTTAAAAATGCCGAAGATGGCAGTGGAGTCATTGTAGATCCAGATGCCAAATTACAAGAAGAACTAATCGTTCGTCCGACCTCTGAAACGATTATCTGGAATTCTTATAAAAATTGGATTCAATCTTACCGTGACCTTCCAATTTTGATCAACCAATGGGCCAATGTGGTGCGTTGGGAGATGCGTACGCGTCTTTTCTTGCGAACTGCAGAGTTCTTATGGCAAGAAGGACATACGGCTCATGCTACAAAAACCGAAGCCATTGCTGAAGCCGAACAAATGCTAGATGTCTATGCTGAATTTGCAGAAAACTATATGGCCATGCCTGTGCTCAAAGGGCGCAAGACAGCAAGTGAGCGTTTTGCAGGTGCTGAAGACACGCTTTGTATTGAAGCCTTAATGCAAGATGGCAAAGCCTTGCAAGCAGGTACAAGCCACTTTTTGGGGCAAAATTTTGCAAAAGCTTTTGATGTTAAATACATCACCAAAGACAATAAACCAGAATATGTTTGGGCTACCTCATGGGGAGTTTCTACTCGCCTGATGGGGGCTTTGATCATGACGCATTCAGATGATCAAGGATTGGTATTGCCACCAGCTCTCGCCCCGATTCAAGTAGTGGGTGTTCCAATTTACCGCACTGAAGAAGAACTTGCAGCCATTTCTGAGCGTTTTGCAGCTTTGGCACAAGAACTCAAGGCAATGGGCATTCGTTTCAAATATGACAACGACGACAATCGCCGTCCGGGATGGAAATTTGCTGAGTACGAGACCAAAGGTGTTCCTTTACGCTTAGCGATGGGTCCGCGAGACCTCGAAAATGGGAAAATTGAAGTGGCGCGTCGCGATACCAAAACCAAAGAAGTTGTTGACTTCCAAGGAATTGCGGCCTTTATTCAAGACCTTCTTGGCCAAATTCAAGCACAGTTACTTCAAAACGCCAAAGACTTCAGAACCTCCAATACAAAAGTGATTGATTCTTACGCGCAGTTTAAAGAAGAAATCGAAAAAGGTGGTTTCCTTTTAGCGCATTGGGATGGCACGGCTGAAACCGAAGAGCTCATCAAACAAGAAACGAAAGCTACAATCCGCTGTATTCCTTTTGATGGCGACACTACACCTGGTGTTTGTATGGTAACAGGAAAACCTTCCGAACAACGCGTCGTTTTCGCTAAGGCTTATTAATGTCGGTTTTTCACTTTCGGGATTTCAGTGTCGTTCAAGAACAAAGTCCGTTGAAAGTGGGTACAGATGCGCTTTTGCTGGGTGCTTCTGTTCAAATCGCATCAGAAAAACCTCACATATTAGATGTTGGTACCGGAACTGGCGTGATTGCTTTAATCCTTGCTTCGCGTTTTGCAAATGCAACAATTGAAGCCCTAGAGCCCAATCTTCAGGCCTTTACTGAAGCGCAATCAAATTTTCTGGCTTCTGATTTTTATGCTCGTTTGTCTATAAAGCAAGCACGTGTAGAAAATTTTGAAACCCCGCAAAAATTTGATCTTGTAGTCAGTAACCCGCCTTATTTTATCGATGACCTCAAGAGTAACAAAGAATCTTTAAACGATGCCAAGCATTTGAGTAAAGACACATTCAATCGGTTTTTACAAGCCTGTCTTCATTTACTTTCACCTGAAGGTGTTTTATGGTTAATTCTTCCGAAGGATATTGCGCTTCATACAATGGAAGATTTTTGGCAAAAAGGCATTTTTTTACAACAAAAAATAAGATTTCATTCGAATAGCAAAAAGCAAGATGTCCGTTGGGTTTTGGCTTTTTCAAGAGCTGAACTGGTTTCGAAAGAAGCAGAGTTTGTGATTAGAAACCTAGATGGCACATACCATCAAGATTACATTGGGCATGTTGGCTATCTGCATGCCAAAGCACTTTAGATTTTTTTCTTCCAGCGCTGAAGATCTGTACTCAGGCCAATGGCGTGAATAGTGCCTGCTTTAGAGTAGAATTGAATGGAGTAATCGAGGTCAAACTTTTTGATTTTGATGCTGGTGCCCATAGAAAAACCCGCTAAACCAGGA
>JAURHO010000063.1 GCA_030833265.1 Crocinitomicaceae bacterium
CAGCCATTTCCATGAAAGGATCCGAACACAACGATCAATTTTTAGCGAACGGTCAAACCCTGACCAACTACTCTGGAGGCATCCAAGGAGGCATCTCTAACGGCATGCCCATCAGTTTTAGAGTAGCGTTTAAACCTGTCGCATCAATTCGACAGACCCAAGATCTTCTGAAATCTGATGGAAAGTTGCAAGCACAAGTCATTGAAGGCCGTCATGACGCTTGTGTGGTACCTAGAGCAGTGCCGATTGTTGAGGCAATGGCCCATATCGTATTATTCGACTTTTATTTAAGACAACAAAGAAATACCCTTTTTAATAAGTAATTATGTTACAACGCGTTCAAACATTGTATTTTATTTTAGTCATGATTTTGCTTTCTACTTTGCTTTCAGGAGTAGAAATATTTGGATTTTCGACATCAAAAAACTATTTATCATACTCAGTTTATGGCATTCAAAGCTTTAAATCTGAAGCCAATGCGCCACTTGGCAAAGCTGAACATTTGGAAGGTTCCATTTTGTTTTATTTCATCATCGCATTTGTACTATTTGTCTATTTTGCCATGATGTCCTATAAGAATCTCAAGAAGCAATTCAGATTAGCGAGAATTGTAGCTTTGGTTTATTTAGTTGGTTTAGTAGCACTTTTATTAGCCGGTAGTTTGGGTTTGCTTGTCAAAGGCGCTGTGGCTATTCAACTCGGTTTAGGCTATTACATCTCTGTAGTAGGCATGCCATTTACTTACTTCGCTTTCAAAGGCGTTAAAAAGGATAAAGACTTACTAGAGTCTCTAGACCGTCTCCGTTAATCCTATGAATTTTCTTTCCGTTGAACAACTCACCAAATCTTATGGTGAAAGACTATTATTTTCAGACCTGACCTTTGGCATCGAGCAAGGCCAAAAAGCAGCTATTGTTGCAAAAAATGGCTCAGGTAAAACGACACTTTTACGTTGCCTACTTGGCAAAGAGCCCGCAGATTCGGGCAGCATTACTTTCAGAAAAGAACTGCGCATTGCTTTCATGGAGCAAACCGAAGACCTCGACCCCGAACTCAATGTTCTAGACGCGGTTTTAGCCCATGATTTACCCGAGATTCAGTTAGTGAAGTCTTATAACGATGCCTTGGCCGCCAACGACGAAGAAAAGTTAGGCGTTTTATACCAAGCACTCACTGAACATCAAGCCTGGGACCTCGAAGTCAAAGTGCAACAAATCTTGTCCGTACTCAAACTCAAAGACCTCAAACAAAAAGTCGGTGCACTTTCTGGAGGGCAAAAGAAAAGAGTTGCGCTAGCCAAAGTGTTATTGGCCGAGGCCGAATTTTTGATCCTTGATGAACCTACAAACCACCTTGATCTAGACATGATCGAGTGGCTTGAAAATTATTTGTCAGCTTCTCAACTTACCATCCTGATGGTAACCCACGACCGCTACTTTTTAGAGGTTGTCTGTGACACCATTTTTGAATTAGCAGATCAAACGATTTATCGTTACAAAGGCAACTTTTCTTATTATCTCGAGAAAAAAGCAGAGCGCGAAGATCAGCTGCAGGCAACAATTGAAAAAGCGAAAAACACGTTTCGCAAAGAACTCGACTGGATCAGGCGCCAACCTAAAGCTCGGGGCACCAAACAAAAGGCCCGCGTCGATGCTTTTTCCGATTTAAAAAAGGTAGCCACTCAAAGACTCGATGAAGACGAACTCGAGTTACCCATCAAAATGGAAAGGCTCGGCACTAAAATTGTCGAGTTTCATAAGGTCTCTAAATCTTTTGACGACCTCGTTATTCTAGATGACTTCAGTTATCATTTCCAACGGCAAGAGCGCCTCGGAATTGTTGGCAACAATGGCACCGGCAAAACCAGTTTTCTCAAACTTTTAACTGGTGGCATCGAGCCTGATAAAGGCAAGATTGTCATCGGTGAAACCGTTGTTTTTGGCTATTATTCTCAGGACCTCATTGAAGTCGATCCGGACATGAAAGTCATTGATGTGGTTCGGGAAGTTGCAGAGTTTATTCCGCTAGAAAAAGGCAGACAACTGAGCGCTGCACAATTGCTCGAACGATTCTTGTTTCCAAGAGATATGCATTACCATTTTGTACACAAACTGAGTGGTGGTGAAAAACGCAGGTTAAAGTTATTGCGCGTCTTGATGCTGAATCCGAATTTTTTAATCCTCGATGAGCCCACCAATGACCTCGATATCTTTGCGATGTCTGTTTTGGAAGACTACCTCAGACAGTTTCAGGGCAGCCTCATTGTGGTTTCCCATGACCGCTACTTCATGGATAAAATGGTAGATCACTTGTTCGTTTTTCAAGGGAAGGGCAAAATCAAAGACCTCGTTGGTAATTATCATGTTTACAGAAACAGCCTCCAAGAAGCGCAAAGACAGCAGAAGCAAGAAGCTAAGCCCACAGAAGCTGCACCTAGTGCACCGGTCACGGAAAAGCAACGCAAAATGAGTTTCAAAGAGAAGCAAGAGTTTGAACACATCGAAAAAACGCTCCCTCAATTAGAAACTGAAAAAGAGCAGCTTTCACAAGAGTTATCTAGTGGCGCTTTGAGCAACGATGAACTTCAGCATAAAGGTGAAAGACTTGGCCAAATAGTGGATCAGATTGACGAACTCACGATGCGTTGGTTGGAGCTTTCAGAATTAGCTTAAGATATTTTGCTCTTTGCCAAATTGACGGTAAGAAAGGAGTACTGCTAAGCCCGCAATCAATAACATGACACTGAATACGCTTAGGAAATAGCCAAAGCTTAAGGTGCCGGCTATGAGTTCTTTGGTTGCCAAGACTACATTGATAACAGGTATAAAGGCTGTATTTAAATTCAACTCAATACCAGGGAAAAAGCCAATCATGGCGGGTAAAACCATGACAATATTCAGTGGTGTAATAATACTCTGTGCCTCCTTGAAGCTTTTGGCATAAATAGCAATCGGAATCATCACACCCGCAAAAAAGATGACCATTGGAAATAACAATGCCAATAAAGACAAAATAAATGGCAAGTTCAGCATTCCATGAATAACCTCCATGATTTCTTTTTCTGCACCAAGATCTAGATACTCTATCGAGATAAATAAACCAATGAGTGAACAACTTGCCGCAAGCATTCCTGAACTCACTACCACCAACATTTTTCCTATTAGAATTTTCCAACGCGCCACTGGAGTTGTAAGAAGCGTTTCAATAGTTCCCCTTTCTTTTTCACCAGTGAATAAGTCAATTGCAGGATACATGCAACCAATGAAACCAAATGCGATAAAAATATAGGGAAGGAATCCTCCCGCCATTTTACCGATCATTTTTTCATCGGATGCGCAGTTATTATAATTGGCTTTTACCGGTTCAATTTCTTGAATCTGAATGCCTAGTGCTTTGAGTCTTTTTTGTTGTTCAATAGCTTCAATGGCTGCGTTAAAGGCTTCTGCTCTTTCTGGTCTGCCGATCTCTGTAGCGTCAAATTGCCAATCAAGGACGAGAGTTTTTTGATCAGTAGTGTAATGATGGTAAAGACCAAGGTCAATATTTTGAGCCTTCACATCTTTGTCTAATTTCAAAGAATCTGAATAAATCAAAACCATTTTTTTACCGAGGCTTTTGGGCAACTGCTGCAGTTGTTGCTTGAGATGTTGGCTATTGGTTCCGAACACACCAACTTTGAGTTCTTTTTGTTGTTCGTCCTCTTCAAATGATTTTGAAATTTCTACAAAAACATTCAGGACAATCGGAAAAATTAGGGTGGGGATAACCAACATGGTCATGAGTGTTCTGCGGTCGCGAAGGGTATCGAGTAGTTCTTTGCGGAAGATGCGAAAAATCATTGTGCTAGGTTTTGAGTTTGAACAATACGAATGAACTCTTCGGTTAAGTTTTTAGTTTGCATTTGCGCCTTGAATTCATCCATCGTGCCTTGGTACTTAAGTTCGCCTTTATGAATGATAGCGAGGTCATCACAGAGGAGATCAACCTCACTCATGATATGACTCGAGAAAATCACGGTTTTTCCTTGATCTTTACAAGAACGGATGAGTTTGATGATATTCTCAGCGGTAATGACATCGAGGCCGCTCGTGGGCTCATCAAAAATTACCACCTCTGGGTCATGAATCATGGTGCGGCAGATGGAGACCTTTTGCTTCATGCCGGTACTGAGTTTGCCGATTCTTTGGTTTAAAAAATCATGCATATTTAGCAATTCAAAAAGTTCCGCTTTTCTTTTTTCACGATTGACTGCTGTAACGCCATATAAATCGGCATAATAGTCTATGAGCTCAATAGGGGTTAGCCTTGCGTATAACCCAGTTGAACCCGTTAAAAAGCCAATATGTTTACGCGCTTCTTCAGGATGTGCAAGCGCGTCAATTCCTTGAATTTGAATTTGGCCGCTACTAGGTTTGACCAACGTAGCAAGCATGCGTAAAGTAGTGGTTTTTCCTGCTCCGTTAGGCCCGAGTAAAGAAAACACCCTGCCTGGTTGACATTCAAATGAGATATTTTTTACGGCGTTTGCTGTTTTTGCTTGCGTTTGCAATTCTTTGCGTTGCTGCTTCGTTAATTCGAAGGTTTTGGAAAGGTGTTGTACAGTAATCATAGGCTAAATGAAGACGGTTTGTAAGCCAGGTAGTTACAGGAAAGGAGGCTTAAAATTTAAGAGCGCGCTCATTGGGCGCAATGGCTTTGTTTTTATTGGCAAGTTGTCCGCAAGCTGCATCAATGTCTTTACCTCGACTTCGGCGCACATTGACAATCAGGTTTAGCGACTCTAAAAACTGGGCAAAGGCCTCCACTTTTCTGGCATCGGCTTGTTGGTATTTGCCATCATCTATAGGGTTGTATTCAATGATATTGATTTTGCAAGGCACGCACTTTGCGAATTGTGCCAGCTCGCGTGCATCGCTGAGGTCGTCATTGAAATCTTTGAAGATGATGTATTCAAAAGTGACACGTGAGCCCGTTTTTTCATGGAAATATTGCAAGGCCTCGGCTAAACTCTCGAGGTTGTTGCTTTCATTGATCTCCATGATTTCGTTGCGCTTGATATCATTGGCAGCGTGCAACGAAAGCGCCAAATTGAATTTGACTTCGTCATCACCCAATTTTTTAATCATTTTGGAGATGCCAGCTGTTGAAACAGTGATGCGCTTAGGAGAAATTCCTAGCCCGTCGGGGCTGCAAAGGCGGTCAACAGAACGCAATACGTTTTTGTAGTTGAGCAATGGTTCTCCCATGCCCATATAGACAATATTGCTGAGGTTTTGCTCGTAATGGGTTTGTGCTTGTTGTTGGAGGTAAACAACTTGGTCGACAATTTCACCGGCGCTGAGGTTACGCATAAGCTTGAGCCGCCCAGTTGCACAAAATTGACAAGACAAACTGCAGCCAACCTGAGATGAAATACAGGCGGTCATGCGCGAACTTGTAGGGATAAGCACTCCTTCAATTACTTTTCCTTCTTCAATACTAAACGCACTTTTGATCGTACGGTCTTTACTGATTTGCTGGTCTTGAAGGGTAATGTGATCAATGTAGAATTGTTCGGAAAGCATATTGCGCAGCCCGAGGCTCAGGCTACTCATTTGTGCAAAGCTGTGGGCATTTTTTTGCCATAGCCATTCCCAAACTTGTTTGGCTCGAAACGGCTTTTCGCCAAGCTCGATAAAACTTGCCTTCAGTTCTTCTAAAGAAAGGTCGCGGATGTTCTTGCGCTCCGTGGACATTGCTTAGCGATTCAGCATCACTGGCATGACCAACATCAGGATATCTTCATGTGCATTTTCTTGCGTTGCTGGTGTTAATAAACCTGCGCGGCTTGGCTCACTCATGGATAACTTGATTTCGTCGGCATCGATGTTACTGAGCATTTCAAGTAAGAAACGCGAGTTGAAACCGATTTCGAGGTCATCACCGTCGTAGTTACAAGTGAGTCTTTCGGTTGCTTCATTGGCGAAGTCGATGTCTTCGGCGAATAAAGAAAGCTCAGAGCCTGTAAGTTTGAGGCGAATTTGATGCGTTGTTTTGTTCGAGAAAATAGAAACGCGCTTGATCGATGAAAGTAATTGAGCGCGGTCAATGGTGAGTACGTTAGGATTCTCTTTTGGGATAACGGCTTCGTAGTTCGGGTATTTGCCATCGATAAGGCGGCAAACTAAAACGAGGTCATTGAAGGTGAATACGGCGTTTGATTCGTTGTATTCCATGGTGATTTCTTCGTCACCGCGGAGATTTGATTTCAAGAGGTTGAGTGGCTTTTTTGGCAAAATAAAAGCTGAACTACCGCTAGCCTCTGCGTCGGTTCTTTTGTAGCGCACAAGTTTGTGAGCATCTGTAGCGACAAATGTGATTTCGGTTCCGGAAAATTGGCAGAATACACCGCTCATGACAGGGCGAAGGTCGTCGTTGCCGGTAGCGAAAAGTGTTTTGTTGATGGCTTTTGATAAAACTGCTCCAGAAAGTTTGATAGCACTTTTGTTGGCCAGTTCAGGAACTTTAGGGAATTCGTCTCCGTTGAAACCAACCATTCTTGATTTACCGTTGTCGTAGGCGATTTCAATTTGGTAATTGCTCGCGTTGACTTTAAAAGTACAAGGCTGATCTGGTAAATTTTTAAGGACGTCAAGCAATAATTTTGCTGGAATTGCAATTTTGCCATTTTCTTCGGATTGTACCTCGAGTTTGGTCATCATGGTGGTTTCGAGGTCTGAAATTGAGGCAGTCAAGATGCCATCTTGAATTTCAAACAAGAAATTATCTAAGATAGGCAAGGTGTTGCTTGTGTTTAAGACACCAGAAATACTTTGAAGATGACGTAAAAGTGTGGTACTAGAGGCAATGAAATTCATAGCAAAAAATTTGTTTACAAAGTTAACATTTCAGATGAATTTGAAGCTGATTTTAAGCAGACTTATACAAACTTCCTCCGTAAATACACCTTCAAAGCTTCTCGGTGCAAGATGACTTCAGCTAATTTTTGGTGGTAAGATTGCTCAGATTGAAAATTCCAGTCAATTTCAGGTACATCGATAAGGTAGAGTAATTGCTGTAGTTGAATTTGTGGTAAATTTTGAATGGCAGCTTCAATTTGAAACAACAAATCTATAGGTCCAAACTGCACGTCAACCTGAGCGCGGTCAAAATCTTTTTGAAGTTGCTGTAAAGTTAGTTCCCGAAAATCGGGAAGCGAAAGGGCCTCTTGAAGTTGTTGGATATCGAGCAACTCGGTTTGTTTTGTTAGTTTTGTTCCACTAAGTTACGATGAAAAGAGCCTTCGATATTCTTGTTTCACTCATTGTGTTGCTTCTTTTTTTTCCGCTGGGTCTAATTTTGGCCTTTTGGATAAAAATAGAATCGAAAGGAGGGGTATTTTATTTCCAGGAAAGGGTAGGGAAAAATGGTCTTCCTTTCAAATTGATCAAATTCAGATCCATGCGCCCCAATGCTGAGCTGAGTGGCCAACTAACTGTGGGCGCCAGAGATCCGAGAATTACGCAAGCCGGATATTTTATCAGAAGGTTTAAACTTGATGAGTTTCCACAGTTCATCAATGTTTTAATGGGGCAGATGAGTATTGTTGGCCCAAGGCCGGAGGTGCCTTATTATGTATCGTTTTATACGGATGAACAACGAAAAATATTAGAAGTCAAGCCTGGAATTACAGATTTTGCAAGCATTGAGTACTTTCATGAAAACGAAATTTTAGCGGCAGCAACAGACCCTCAGCAGGCCTACATTGAGCAAATTATGCCTGCAAAAATCAAACTCAATGAGCGTTACTTATCGAATCCAAGTTTAGCACAGGATTTGAAAATTATGTGGCTGACCTTTCTGAAAATTTTGGGGCGTTACTCTATTTAAAAGCAGCCCAAATACCGAGCTCGGGTAGTGGCGCAACAACACCAATGGTTTCTTTCGAAGTTGGGTGCTGAAAAGCAAGGGTTCGGGCGTGCAAACAAATCGAGCCATCCGGATTCGAGCGCTTATCGCCGTATTTTAAATCGCCTTTAATAACACAACCTAAGTTTGCCAACTGACAGCGAATTTGATGGTGTCTGCCCGTTTCTAATTTGATTTCAAGTAAATGATAGCGCTCTGAACTTTTAAGAAACTGATAATGTAAAACCGCCTTTTTGGCACCGGGTGTATCGGCGGCCACCACATAGCTTTTGTTTTGGCTTTCATTCTTTTTTAGATATTGCACCAGTGTGCCACTATTTTGTGCAGGTTTTTGACTCACAATAGCCCAGTAAACTTTATTGGTTTCTTTGTCTCGAAATTGCGCATTGAGTCTTTCGAGGGCCTTGCTGGTTCTGGCAAAAACCAAAGCACCACTAGTTGGTCGGTCGAGGCGGTGAACCACTCCTAAAAAAACATTGCCCGGCTTTTGATACTTTTCTTTCAGATAGGTTTTGATCAAATCAGGGAGCGTAGCATCGCCTGTTTTGTCTCCTTGCGTCAGTTCAGAAGGCAACTTATTGACAACAATTACATGGTTGTCTTCATATAAAATTTCAAGTGCCATAGTTTTTATTCCTCCGTTCCTTCTTCAAATAAACTTGGTTGGTCTTCATCGCCTGGCGTTACATCCCATTCCATTGTAGGAGATTCACCTTCCTCAGTAATAGCATCATTTGAAAGTTCTCCTGTTCCTTCTTCATTTACTTCCTCTTCTGGCCAGGGTTGTTTTCCTTCAATCGGATGTGTAAGAACAATTTCTTTTACTTTAAGTTTCGTTAATTGATTTCCTTGGGCTTTCATTCCTTTTACATCA
>JAURHO010000064.1 GCA_030833265.1 Crocinitomicaceae bacterium
ATGATTCATCAACAATTGAGAGAATTATTCTTACTATAAAGGATGGAGGGTTGGGAGATTTTGATGGTATTGTAAATATTCGCCACTAATGTGATAGGTCAAGATATCCATATCGCCATCTCCTTCTACATCTACTAAAGCGGGAATATCTGCCCCGCTGATGTATAAGTTTAAATTTGGCCCCTCGTAATTTGAAACCAAATATGGGCTGTAAGCTTGCCAAATCAACCCTTGAGCACTAGAGCCAACATTTCGGAATGCTTGTATACCCCCAATGGCATAACAAAACAGATCTTTTCGGCCATCTTGGTCGTAGTCATAGGTTGTGACGCGGTAATGCAGATTGGGTGGAAAGTAAAGATGCGCTCTTAGGTCTACTTCGTAATGTGGTAAACCATTTTGCAAGCTGTATTTAAAAACGCGCAATTGATCTGCACTGCGGTCAAAAACGATCAGGTCTTCGTCTCCGTCAAAGTCGTAATCAAGACTTGAAAATTGTGGCGTATTGAGCCCTCCCGCCCAAGGAGCTTTGATACTTTGGCCATCAACTACAACGGGAATTGAACTGCTAAAATTAAATTGGAATTGCCCCCAAAGTGTCAGGTTGCATAAACAAAAAAGAAGGGCCCATTTCATGAGATAAATTTACGCGATTTTAAACTACGTTGTCCAGACATGGATTCTTTTGTCATCACCTGCACTAATAAATTTACCATGATAAACTTGCACCGCATTGATTGAATGCAAATGTGCTTTTCCGGAAACTTCGATTTTTTGAATGATTTGCTGCGTTAAAGCGTCCCAAATTTTGATCGTCTTATCTCTTGAAACACTCACGTAGGCATGATTTTTCAGTGCCGCTAAACCATATATGGTGCCTTTGTGTGCCGGAAAGCCCTTCAATAAAGTTCCGTCGGAAAGCCAATGACGGATATGCGCATCTTTTCCTGCACTTAGGAGTGTTTGATCGGTTAAAAAACAAAGTGTTGTACAGCCCTCCGGGTGTGCAAGCCAATCATTGATTAGATTGTAAAACTCCGTGTCAAAGACCTTGATGCTGCCGTCTGCACAAGCTAAAAATAAAAATTGGGCATCTTGGCTGAGTACAAGACTACGTATTTTACCGCAAGCTAAGGGCATTTGTAAAACTAAGTTCCAGGCTGTATCCCAAATAAATAAGTTGCCGTCCGCATCTGTCGAATAACGGTGGCCATTTTTGGAATGTTCGGCTATAGAAAAAATAGCACTTGTGTGTGCTTTCAGGTGCCTCAACTCTTGCTTGAGTTGAACATCGATTACGTGCAGGCTACCGTTGTCGAGGCCAATAATGAGTTCGTCATTCAAGACAGACTTCAAGATACTGAATGCCGGGCGTTCGGTCTTTACGACAAAGTGGTCCTGAACCCCTTCCAATAAATTCCAGCGCACCACCAGTTTGTCTGAGGCAGCTGAATAAAGGAAGTCTGAGTCAAGACTTAAAGCGTAAATAGGGCCGTTATGACCTAATAATTGATATTGAGAATGAAATAGTGCAGATGAATTATTCTTGTTCATCTTCAAACTCATCTGACTCATCGTTTACTTGTTTGAGACGATCAGCATAGGATTTTGGCAAGAAGTCAAAGAAAGTATCACCGCGTAAACCTAAACGAAGACACTCTAATGGAATGACATCGTTCGGTGCGATATTTCCGAGGTTGACTTCTGCACCAAACAATTTGATAAACCAAACTTGTTGATTTTTTTGGGGAGCTTCCCATAAAATATCTTCTGGCTTTACGTTAGCGATGATGCGGTTGATGAGCATGGTATGAGCGGTTCCGTTAGGTCTGAAAACACCTACATTTCCTGCTTCTCTTCCTTCAGCAATGACTTTCCAACTTCCGGCATCGAGTTCTGCTTTCATGAGGCGCACCCATTTGGCAGGGGAAATCAGGATACCTGAATCTTTAGAACCTACTTCAGAAAGCACTGTGCGTGTTTGCGACATCTCATGGATCAGCTTGCACTTTTCATCGTGCGGGATGATGATTGAGCCATCAGAGATTTCAGCAAGATCTAAATTATATTTGTCTAATAGGCGCATGTAATCTTTGAACATGCCACGCGCATAAAAAGCTTCGAACAAGGTACCTCCAAAATAAGGTCTGAGACCAGCTTCGCGGTACATTTTGATTTTTTCTTCAAGATTTTGAGTGACAAACGCGGTACCAAAGCCAAATTTTACAAGATCGGTTAGGTGTGCCGATGCTTCAATAAAGTGTTCAGTCTCGCGCAATCCAAGACCTTTATCCATCATCATGGTGACCCCTTTTTCGCGTGGTTTTTCACTACGTTTCGGGATAAAAGTTAATTTAAAATTCATAGTTCATCTGTTAAATGTAGAAAATCGCTGTCGTCGAGCAATTTCGGGTTAATTTCAAATATATTTTTTGCTTGTGCTGATGATTGATTAAGACAGTTGAGGTACATGAATTTAGCTTCGTGTACCTGACCCATTTGCCATTTGAGATTGATCAAATGCAATTGAGCTTGAATATGTTTGGGGTGTTTTTCTAGAAAATCTAGGATGAAATGCTGAGCAGTACTTAGTGAACTTGCACTTAGAAATGCCATGTAATCATTGAGTGCCTCTTCATCCGAGGGACCAAACTCTAGGCTTTTAAGGTAATGGTAATTGGCCTCTTCGTTGGCTTCAATTTTTTCATAGGCACCGGCCAAGACATGGTAAATCCCTGGGTTCTCTGGGTCGTAGTCTAGGGCTTTTTGAATGAGAATAATGCCTTCTTTGGTTGAACCGAGTAAGTCTTCTACAATTCCTAGCCCTAACCAAGCTTCAGGAAGCATGGGCTCGAGAGCGATACTTTTTTTGTAGTAGTGCTTGGATAAATCGAGTTCATTGAGCTGTTCATAGGCCTCGCCGATATAACAAAGCGCCATGGCGTCGTCGCCGTCGTGCTTCATGCAAAGCTCAAAATGCTCAATGGCTTTGTGGTATTTTTCTAAAGAAAGATAAGCATTACCTAGATTGAAGTGTGCTGGTCCAAATTCTTCATTGATGAGAATAGCGTAATCATAGGCCCAAACAGCGCGATCGTAGTCTTCAATTTTGCTGTAGGCATTCCCTAAATTGTACCAAGCAGTACTTGAATAAGGCTGCTCATCGATGAATTTAAGATAGGCATCTATGGAAGCTTGGGTAGCCCCTAATGCATCATAGCAACGACCCAATTCATAGAGTGCTGCTTCGTTATTTTTATTGGTTTGAAGCGCTCTGTGCAAGACATCAATGGCATCTTGATATTGTTGCAAGCGTTCATATTCTATGGCAATGTCGAGGTAGATGTAGTCGTGTTCAGCGGCATCTGAGTATTCTAAGGCCTTTTCAAAATACTTGATGGCTAATTTGTGTTCGCGTTGTTGGGCGTGAATAGACGCGCGTGTCAAGAATAATTCAGCACTGAATAATTCTTGGCGCTCGAGTTGCTGAACAAGATCAAGGGCTTCTTGGAGTAAGCCGATGCCACCAAGTGCTTGTGCTTTTCTGAGGCGAAATAAGGGGTTATAAGCAAATTGATAGATACCAAATTCAGCAGCAATTTTTGCTTTGTTGTACTGGCCTTGAATGAGATAATGATCGATAATGCCTTCAAGGCGATCGCTGTCAATAAAACGCAGGGAGTTGCCTTTCAAGTGCTCCTCAAAGTGTTCGATATCTTCATTTAAACTACTGTCGTTGTATTCCTCGTCTTCGTCGTCAAACATAAGCCTTGATTCTGATAATAAAATTAAGGCCTTTGCGTGCGAAACTCAAGTTTGGCGAAGTTCACTTATCAACAAAAACAAAGAATGTTGAAAAGTTATTTTTAGGACTGCCCCTTCACAGGCTGATTTATTTGATACTTCAGGCTGACATAAAAATGTCTTCCCGGACCCGGCATGCCGATATTTTTGAGTCTTGACAAATGATCGATATAGGTGACATTTGTGAGGTTTCTCAGACCTGTTTGTAAAACCCAACTACCATTTTTTTCAAAATGCATTCGCAAGTTTAAATGTAGCAATTGATAGGATTGACTTGGTTTTTCCTGAAAAGCTACTCTATTCTGTGCAGCAATCCATTGATGTGCAATACTGAGTTCAATTTTTCGTAGCGTTCCGTTCAAAGACCATTGATACTTAAGTTCATTTTGCAAGCGGGTTGGGGGTAATAAAGAAACCGTGCTATCCTCTCCACTCTGGATATTGATGTAAGAAAAATTTCCTTCCCAGTGTAGGTCATGCAACCAATGCGGATGATAATGGGCACTGAGATCCAGTCCGTAGAGTCGTCCTAACTCAAATTGCCGATAAGTAAAAACAGGCAAACCACCTATAGTGCTGCCATCCGGTTGCAGGTAGATATAATCTTTGACCCAAGCATAAAAAGGATTCAAGGTAATATTTCCGTGGGCTGAATTCAAAGTACTTGACCAATCGAATTGCAGACTCCTTTCTGGTACCAAGGAAGTATCCCCTATTTCGTAACGGAGTGCACCGTGATGATAACCATCTGCTAAAAGTTCACTGAGATGGGGCGCTCTGAAGCCACTTGAAATGTTGAGTTGATTACTCAATACTTCTGAAGGCTGCCAAGACCAGCCAACTGAAAGATTGGGGCTCGCATAAGTTTTCTTTAAGGAAGGAACAGCACTTTGTGTTTGTATGCTACGAAGATCTTGTCTTAAACCAAATTGCAGAAAATTCCTTTTGGATAGTTCAACTTTGTATAGGCTAAAAACACCTTGATCGAAGGTTCTGGTATTTGGGAGGAGTTGCTCGGCTGCCAGCGGCGAATTCCAATTGTATTGAAGCATTCCAGAGGCTCCGATAATCAGTTGTGAAGCTGACCATTTTTTCGTCCATTTTGCTTGATACAGCGAATTGAATAAGTTCATCTCCATTTCGGGTTGGGTAACTACTTCGTCATATTCAACTAGTCGGTTCAATGTTTGTCCGAGTAATAAATTGAATTCGTGACCCGCCCAAAACCGCTTGAATTCATAACTAGCGAGCTGATTGGTAAAAAACTGTGCTGGCAACAAATAATTGCGCTTCTGGTCTGCAACTTGGAAAATGGAGGGATTTACAAGCGTATCTTCAGTGTGGCCAGGGATGCCTGTAACAGTATTGTTAAAAGCATAGCGAAATTGATGTGTTTGATTGGCTTTAAACCAAGAGTATGATCCTTTGAAAACCCATTCATGAAAACGCGAATTTTGGGCAAAACGACCATTTGGCAATTGAAAATCTGCATGATTGGCATAACTGCCGGCAAGCAGCAAGCGTTTATTTCCTTGACTTCTTTTAAACACTAGGCTGGTTTGTGATCCATTTGTGTTTTGATTCCATTTTTGCTGTACATCGATTGTCTGTTGGTTGATGCGGGCATATGGTTCATCGACTAGATAAACAACGCCACCTAATGCATCTGCACCATATAAAACGGATGCAGGACCTTTGATCAATTCAACCGAACCGAGGGCTAACTCGCCAATACCCAAACCGTGATCTCCACCCCATTGTTGCCCCTCCAAGCGCAAGCCATTAACGAGTGTTACCACCCGCATTCCTTGCATTCCTCGAATGACCGGTTTGGCAATTCCATTACCCAAATTACTGCTATAAACTCCTGGTATTTTGGTAAGTAATTCGGAAACATTCATGCCACCAGAAAGTTGCAAATCTGTTATACTTCTTACCTCTATAGGCACGGTACTTTTGTTGCGCAAAGAAACTGCCTGACCGCTCACTGTAATTTCTTCAGTTGTCATGTGACCCAAGCGCATTTCAAAAAGTAAACTTGGCCCCTGCCCTTTTATTAAAGTATCGATAACCTTATAATCAGGGTGGCGCAACCGGAGCACCTGAGGATCTGACCACGTAAGCGGCAAAATAAATTCACCCTGCAGGTTAGTTTTTACCTGAATTTGAAAGGTGGGTAAAGAGACAGTAACCTCAGGAACGGGTAATTTGGTTTGTGCGTCGAGGACTTTACCTTGAATGGTTTGTTGGGAAAAGTACGGCAAACATATGCAGATGCATAGCCAGAACAATAGCGTTTTCATTGGATATTAGAACGAATAAATGAGTAATTCAAGCAACTAAACTTAAACTACTTGGGGCGTTTTCACACTGCTAAATTATCAAAAAAGCACAGGCGTGCCTCATTAAAAATATTTAACTATAACAAAGATTCAATGATGCGATCCATGGAATAGCCTTCAGCTTCGGCGCGGTAATTTCTGACCAAACGATGGCGCAAAATGGCTTTAGCCACCGCTTTTACATCTTCGATATCTGGTGAATATTTACCATTGAGAGCAGCATGACACTTGGCGCCAATAATTAAATTTTGTGAGGCTCTTGGGCCAGCTCCCCAGGTGATGAAATTTTTGGTGATTTCTGGCGCAAGTGGATTGTTGTGACGCGTTTTGGCAACAAGCGTAACGGCATATTCGAGCACGTTTTCTGCAACAGGAATGCGACGAATCAGGTCTTGATAGGCCAAGATTTGAGTTTCCGTGAGTACGTTTTTCAAGCTTACCTTGCGGTCTCCGGTGCTTGATTTAACGATTTCGAGTTCTTCTTGATAACTTGGGTAATCGACCCAGATATTGAACATAAAGCGGTCGAGTTGTGCTTCTGGCAAGGGATAAGTTCCTTCTTGTTCAATAGGGTTTTGCGTAGCGAGCACGAAAAACGGCGCTGGCAAAGTGTAGGTGTTTCCGGCAGCGGTTACAGAGCGCTCTTGCATGGCTTCAAGCAAAGCAGCCTGTGTTTTAGGAGGTGTTCTGTTGATCTCATCGGCCAAAATTAAATTGGAAAAAATCGGGCCTTTGATGAATTTAAATTGTTTGGTCTCGTCGAGGATTTCAGAACCCACGATATCTGAAGGCATGAGATCTGGCGTAAACTGAATGCGGTTAAAAGATAAACCCAAAGTTTGAGCTATGGTATTTACCAATAAGGTTTTAGCCAAACCTGGCACGCCGACTAATAAGCAATGAGCCCTTGAGAAAATGGCGATCAAAACTTGGTCGACTACTTCGTCTTGACCAATAATAACCTGATGAATTTCTTTTTTGAGCGCTTGGTAATCGCTGACCAATTGGTCAATGAGTTCTTTGTCTGTCATGGGTTTAAGGTGTGGTTTGCCAATTAACTCTGAAATCGCAATTTTGATAGGCTGCGTCTATGCGGACATAGGCATTTGGAATCTTGGTTTGTACCCATTCATCGAGTGTTTTTTGCTTTTTGTCGTTTTCGGCAGCGAGCTTGATGAGGGCATAATCTTGTTCGAGGTTCGCTTGATGTGCTGGAACTCTATTCTGAAGGCGCACAATGCGTATCCCCTGCTTGCGCTCAAATAAATCCATGTATAAAGATGGTTGAGAAATCCCGCCACTTTCTAAGGCGTCGGTCAGGAGGTAAATTTGTTGATCGAGTTCATTGAGTTGTTCCATGTCCCAATAAATATCCATAGTGTAAGGATTGGTGAGGACTCCTTTGTTTTGCTTGGTCCCGTCATCATTGGAAAAACGAATAACGGCTTCGTCCCAGGTAATTTGGTTGCGGTTCAGCATTTGGTAGCAGGAATCCATTCTGGATGCTGCAACAGAAATACTTTTTGAGCTGTATTCTGGCATGATTAGAATGTGCTGACAAGTGTAATCATCACCTTTGCGCGAAATGAGCTTAATGATATGATAACCGTACATTGTTTCAACGATTTCTGAAACTTCTCCGGGCTTCAAATCAAAAACTGTTGCTTCAAATTGAGGAACCATCATGCCTTTAGAGGCTTGAATTTTACCCCCCTGACTCGCACTCCCGGGATCCATTGACTTGAGTCTGGCCATCATGTCAAACGATTTTGAACCCGAAACAATTTGCTTACGAATATCAACCAATTGATCGTAGGCTAATTTTTTGTCGTCTTTGGTCAGCTCTGGAAACTGAACAATTTGCTGAAAGCTCAGCTTCATGTTGATATAAGGAATGCTGTCTTTTGGTAAGGTTTGATAAAAAGCAGCCACTTCTTTAGGTGTCACGGAGATATCGCCTGTAATTTTGCGCTCCATTTCTTGCGCCAACATTTTATTGCGAATAATGGTGCGAAACTCTTCTTTGATCGCTACGGTAGATTTCCCATAAAATGCCTCGAGGTTTTCTCGGCCACCCATTTTGTTTTCCATGATGCGCAAACGGTTTTCCATTTCTGCATCTACTTGCTCATCGGAAATTTCAAGGCTGTCAAGCTGAGCTTGGTTTACCAATAATTCTTCAATGAGCAGTTGTTCTAAAATCTGACATGATTTACCCGCTTGCTCTCTTTCTTTCTCATTGAGTTGCAAACGCTGGGTTTCGAGGTCTGATAATAGAATGATGTGGTCGCCAACTTGGGCAACAATTTGATTAACAACTTTTGGTTGACCAAATAAATGGGTGCTGGTCAGTAAAAAGCTTAAAGAAAAAAATAGTGTCTTGATCATTGGGTTTTTCCGAGTTGGTAGAGAACGTCAGTGTTAATGACGATCTGGTGCTTAGAACGTAACGCCTCCAACCACTTTTTTTCTAAATAAACTTGGTATATTCTCTCAGATTCAAGCATTTTCCACATTTGATGATGATTATCTTGATGATGATAACGTTGTTTATATTTTCTTAGTTCCCGATATAACTTTAAATATCTCTTCTAATGAGGATTATTTCGAT
>JAURHO010000065.1 GCA_030833265.1 Crocinitomicaceae bacterium
GAGCCCTGATCCACAATATAGAATCCGGTGGCAGCCCAAATCAAGGCAATAATAAGCACAATGGTTGTCACCGGTAATTGATCTTGAGGTGTTTGGGATTGTGAACCTCCGCTATTCGGCTTGGAATTTTTTTGAAGCCAACTGAATATCGTTGCCAAATACCCAGTGTTGTTCTGTGTGCGTCTCTAAATAGTCAGGCACTTCTTTCAGACCACTTCCAGTAATGAGGTAAGTTTTGCCCAAATAATCGATATGAAAAGCGTGAGCTTGACGCGCTAATTCAGCTGCCAAGTGGCTCGATTTTGTTTTGATTTCTAAAATCATAATTCTGATTTGATCAGGTTTGAGAATTGAACGAGTCCTTTGAGTGCGTTTGTATGATCTATTACCGGTAAATAGAGCACGGCAAAAGGGCTATTTTTAATGAGTTGTAATAATTCAAGAACGGTAGCGTCTGCTTGAATGCAAATGGGGTGCTGATTGATCATGGCAGGTACTTGTAGCGCATGAAGATCTGAACTATTTTGAGTAGTTGAAAGTTGTTTTAAGAGCGCTTTGCGAATGTCAGCACTAGATAGCAGCCCTAGCATTTTCCCTGTGGCGTCAAGGGCCATGGCCACACCCATTTGGCCATCTTCTACGGTTTGTAAAGCACTTTGTAGTGTGCACTCAGCCAAAATGAACTTAGGTGTTTCGGTGAGCGGGATCATGAAGTCGGCAACTTTAAAACTAGAGCCAATGCTTCTTTGTGTGAGGTTCATGAGGGCATTACCCACACTGGCCTCTTTAAAAAGATAGGATCCTGAAACGGCAGTACTGACACCCATTTGTCTTAAAATAAAGGAGACTTCAGGGTTGACGCCGCCATCTACATGTATAGATTTATTGGGGTAGCGCTTTCTGAAAGTTCTGATTTTATCAAAATTCTGGCGGTCAAAAACACCTCCAGATTGCCCTGGAATGGTGGCCATGATCAATATGAAATCAAAATCAGCATAATCCTCAAAAACGTCAATTGCGGTGGGCGTAATGACAGAGATGCCTTTTTTTCCTTTAATTTCTTTGGGAAGCTGTAGTGGCTTTTTAAGCGGTTCGGCCTGAAAAGTGACGTATTCAACCGGATTTTCGATCAAATAAGGAAAAAACTTCTCGGGATCGGGAGTAATAATATGTAGATCTAGTGGTAAGTCACACAACTGACGGATTTGTTGGATGTCTTTGAAAACCTCGAGGTTGTCGTTGCAGTCAATGTGCAGAAGGTCTACTTGATGGGCTGCAAGATCAGCAATAACGGCTTCTAAAGGTCGAGAGGCGTCAGAGTAAATGGATGCTGAAATCTTCATGGGGCAGCAAAAAAAGATGGGGTAAGCTACTCTTATCGCACCGCTACAACCTCATACCTTTGCTACATTCCTGTCCTGGAGGATTCAGAGGGAGCTGGTCGTAAAAGACTTACCCCATGCAAAAATAAAGAATTCCTTTGATATTAAGCAACAATTGCTCTATTCAAAAGAGAAATCATGGCTAAACAAACGATAAAAAGTTGTGTAGCAGTCTCTTCAGAAAGTGCGGAGCCATCCTCATCGTCTTCGGAAACCTCCATGGCCATAAACTGAGCCAATTGTGGTTGATCACAGAAAGACTCAATGATTTCTTCGTCTTCTGATTCAAAATACTGATCCAGCATATCGAAATAAGGTTCTTCTAATTCATCGATATCGGCTTCAGTTACCGCTCTAAGTTCGATTCCTTCTTGCTTGAAAGCCTCTAAAACCAGGCAGAAATAATAAATAAGTAAGCCTTCGAGGTCTTCATTTTTATACTCTTCAGGAGCAGTCATGACGTAACCTAAAAGCGCTTCTTGCGCTGAGGCATATAATTCGGTGATGTTTTCGAGTTGATCATCGGTGAGGTTATCGACAACCCCAATGGCCTTTTCAATGGCCTGTAAAGAAACTTGTTTCATGCAAATATTTTGTCAAAGGTAGTCTATTTCAATTGAAACTAGATTTGTAACTTACGCTACACTTCAAAAAATAAGCTTCTTTTAAATTTGCAGTAGAAATAATGAACCCAAAAAATAAAAAAGATGTCAAAAACAATCATTGATGTGCGCACGCGTGCAGAATTTGCAGGCGGTCATGTTGCCGGCTCAATTAATATCCCACTACAAGAAATCACCGGACACATCGAAGAGATCAAGGCGATGGCGCAACCTATCATTTTCTGTTGTGCTTCCGGTAACCGTTCAGGGCAAGCCACGCATTATTTCCATTCAATTGGTGTAGAATGTGAAAACGGTGGCTCATGGTTAGATGTCAATTACCTCATGACTCAAAATTAATTTTATGTCTCTTCTCAAAAAATTATTTGGTGGTACAAGTGTAGATTTCAAAACACTTGTTAAAGAAGGTGCCATGATCATCGATGTGCGAAGTCCAGCAGAATTTAATGGCGGCCACGTTAAAGGCGCTGTCAATATTCCATTACAGGCCATTCAATCGAGCTTCAATAAAATCCCGAAAAACAAAGTAATCATTACTTGTTGCGCCTCAGGCATGCGCAGTGGTAGTGCCAAAAGTTTACTCAAGTCTGCTGGTTACACCGTTCATAACGGAGGAGGTTGGATGAGTTTGAATTCGAAATTATAATTATTTATAGCAATAAAAAAGGCGGCCATTGGCCGCCTTTTTTATTGCTCAAGCTTTTTCTACTTATTGTTTTCAATAATGTAAAGCAAGATCTTTTCCATTAAATGCGCACGGTCTTTACCGCTTACGTTGTGTGGGTGCATAGGGTAGACGAAGTAATCGGCTTGTACGCCATTTTCGATAAAAGACTTTAGTAAGACTTCGTTGTGTTGCATGACCACAACGTCATCAACGGTGCCATGAATCAATAAGAGCTTTCCTTTTAAATTTTTGGTATAGTTGGTAAGCGCATTGTTTTTATAACCGTCAGGGTTTTGCTCTGGGCGGTCCATGTAGCGCTCGCCATACATCACTTCATAAAGTTTCCAATCGATCACTGGGCCGCCAGCAACACCTACATTAAAGATGCCTGCTTGTCGTAACATTAAAGAGGTGGTCATAAAGCCACCAAAAGACCAGCCGTGTACTGCCATGCGGTTGCCGTCAATGTAACTCAAAGATTTCAGGTAATTGACACCTGTCAGTTGATCTTCCATTTCAACAGTACCGAGTTGGCGGTGAATTTGGCTTTCAAACTCAAAGCCGCGCTCGCCTGAACCTCTGTTGTCTAGGGTAAATACAATATAGCCTTGATTAGCCAACCAATGCATCCATAAATTGGCGCCTGCCAACCAGCTGTTGGTCACCATTTGTGCATGAGGCCCGCCATAGACATAAACCAATACAGGATATTTTTTGGAAGGATCAAAATTGCTTGGTCGGATCATGCGGTAGTAAAGCGCAGAACCATCAGTAGCTTTGAGTGTACCAATTTCCGTAGTTCCGATTTCGTAGTCCATGAGCGCATCTACAGCGTTGTGTAACGGCTTAGCAACTTTCCCGTTCAGTGTCATGATTTGCTCTTTATTAGCAACTTCTAGACTTCCAAAAGCATCGTAATAATAAGCGCCTTTCGGAGCCAAACTGAAACGGTGTGTTCCTTCTTGTGTGGTCAATAAACGGTTGTTGCCTTGTAAGTCCACTTCATAAACTAAAGTATTACAAGGGTTAGGACCTGTTGCTGCATAGTAAATTTTAGAACCGTCTTCATTGGCTGCTAAAATAGACTTACAAACGAATTTGTTGGCGGTGAGCGTTTTGATAATCGTCCCTTTAATATCGCAGTAATAAAGGTTGTTGAAACCATTTTTTTCCGAGATCCAAACAAAATTATCGGAGGTATTTGAAGGAAAGAAAGCTGGGTGTTCAGGTTCTACCCATTTGTCGTTGGCTTCTTCCCAAAGTGTTCGGATAAAAGTACCTTTGACATCATATAAGTTCAGCCACATATGGTTTTGATCACGATTGATCTCTGCGACCATGATGTATTTTTCACTAGGTGTAAAAGTGACATTTGTTAAATAAGAATCGGCGCCTGAACGCGGAGCAATGAAGACCGTCTTTTTTGATTTGACGTTGTAGATCCCAACTTTAGGTTTTTCAGAAGCTTGCCCCGCCATCGGGTATTTAATAAAACGAACGGCTCCTGGAACTTGATTGATATCGAGTAATGGATAATCATGAACTGCGCTTTCATCTTTTTGATAAAAGGCAAGTAAGGCACCAGAATTGGACCAAAAAATACCTTCAGAGATGCCAAATTCGCTGCGCGCATAGGTTTGCCCTGATACAATGTTTTTGTCTTTGTTCTTAGTAACTGCACGACCATCAACATAAAGATTGTTGTCAATGGTATAGGCCAGTTGTTTGCTGTTCGCATGAAAATGTGCGTTGTCTCCGTTTTCAGCAACTGTATGAATAGTTCCTGTTTTGGTAGCCACATTGTAAAGTGCAAATACACTGCCGCCATCTGAAACTTGCAGTACATCTTTGGATACCCATGAGCTGTAGGCAAAATGCGCAAATTTTGTCCCGAGTGCTTGGTTGAGGGCATCAATCGTTAGCAATTCAGTAGATTTTTCGGAAGAAACAGCACTCAGTTGAATGCTCTTCCAGTCAGCTGAACATATTGTGTATTGATCGGTTTCCGGCACCCACTGAAAATTGTTTAAGCGAGTAGGAGAGAGGGCTCTTTGCTTGAGCACAGATTCTTTGAGGTCAAAAGTCTTTTTTTGAGCGTGAAGCTGTGTCGTTAGTATGAAACAAAGAATAATGAGCGCTAAATTTCTCATGTGCGTTGTATAAATTGATTAAAAAATAATTCGAGTGGTCTGCCAACATTGTAGCAGTGCAAAAGTACTTGATCGAGGTCTGGATTTAGTAAAGTTTGCGGCTCAAAAGTGCTGTAAAAGTAAAACTGTTTATTGAAAATTAAAGCTTCTTGTTGTGCAGCTTCTTGAAGGTGTTTGTCTATTTTCTTGTTTTTTTCACCGTGAATTTCTCCGAATACTGCTTTAAAATCTTTATTGGTATACAGTTTTCGAAACTCGGCTAAGTTATCGGCGATCCCTTCTCTTAAAGCAAGTAAATCTTCTTTTTCTATTTCATAGACTCCACCGTAGGCCCTCACATGTTCGGGCCCCAATTCAAAATAGATACCGTGAATAGAGCTGCTTTTCTTGCCCTGTGGTGAAATCACTGCCGAACACATGGTTTTGTAGGGTGTTTTGTCTTTCGAAAAACGAATGTCGCGGTTGATCCTGAAAATGCAATCGCTGGCCTTGAGTTCTTTAAATACAGGTTCTTTCTTGGCAAGTTCATCGATGAGGTGCTGCGTAAATGCTTTGAAAGGTTCTTTCACGCTGCGCTCATAGCGTTTGCGATTTTCGTCAAACCAGTCTTTGTGATTGTTAGCGGCAAGCTCCTGAAAGAACAATAAGTAATCTTCGGTGAAAAAAGGCATGATGTAAAATTATAAAAAATGTAGTTCGTGCTTGAATTTCAATACTTTCTTCCTATCTTTGCACCCCAATTATAGTATAAATTAAAGTTTAACCTTATGAATTCTTACGAAACTGTTTTCATTTTAACTCCCGTTTTGTCTGATGAGCAGGCAAAGGAAGCAGTGCAGAAATTCGAAGGCGAGATTACCGCAAAAGGCGGAAAAATCAAGCATTCGGAGAGCTGGGGTTTGCGCAAAATGGCCTACCCAATCCAGAAAAAATCAACCGGATTTTACTATCTAGTTGAATTTCAAGCTGAAGGCAACGTTGTTGCAGATTACGAATTGATGATGAAGCGTGACGAGCGTGTTCTCCGATTCTTAACTGTAAAAATGGATGCTGATCATCTTGCCTACGCTGATAAGCGTCGTGCTAAAGCTGGAGCAACTGCCTAATTATTGTCAAACCTATTAAAGAACGAGCTATGTCAAACGATATCCGTTATCTAACTCCGATTAACATCGATATTAAAAAGGAGAAATACTGCCGCTTCAAAAAAAGCGGAATTAAGTTCATCGATTACAAAGACGCTAATTTCTTATTGAAATTGGTAAACGCACAAGGAAAAATTTTACCACGTCGTATCACTGGTACTTCCCAAAAGTATCAAAAACGTGTCAACAAGGCCATCAAGCGTGCACGTCACCTTGCAATCTTGCCTTATGTTGGTGATATGTTGAAATAAGTCATTGTTGAACGACAAAATTGAGAAATCATGGAAGTTATTCTAAAGAAAAATGTAGATAAACTCGGTTACGCCAATGAGGTAGTAACTGTGAAGCCAGGTTACGGTCGTAATTTCCTTATTCCACAAGGATACGCTGTATTGGCAACCGCTAGTGCTAAAAAAGCACACGAAGAAGTGATGCGTCAAAAATCACACAAAGAATCAAAAATGTTGGCTGAAGCGCAAGCAGTTGCTGCTAAATTAGCCGACGTATCTGTTAGCATCGCTACTAAAGCAGGTGAAAACGGTAAAATCTTTGGTTCTGTAAACACGGTTCAATTAGCTGAAGCACTTCGCAAAGCTGGTTTCGATATCGATCGCAAATCTTTGAAAATCAAAGACGAGCCTATCCGCGAGGTTGGTTCTTTCGAAGCAGAAGCGAACCTTTACAAAGGTGTGAAGCAAAGCTTTAAATTTGAAGTAGTTAGCGAGTAATCGTTAATCTATAAGATATAAAAAAGCCCCGCAATTTGCGGGGCTTTTTTTATGGAGTACTTTTTAAAGTGAAGTTGTTTATTCTTTCTTTCTTTCTTTCTTTCTTTCTCCTCTTTAATGACGAGTAAGCGCCTTAAGCTAATCTTTAAGTTCTTTACTTAAGTGTTCCTGAACGTAGTCAAAAACCCCTTCTTCTAAGGTGTGAAAACCTCCAGTGTAGCCAACACTTAATAGCTTAGACATATTAGCTTCTGTGAAATATTGGTATTTATCGCGGATATCAAGGGGTGTATCAATAAAACTAATTTGTGGTGTTAGCTCAAGTGCTTCAAAGGTGAGGCGGGCAAGATCATAGAATGTTCTGGCTTTTCCGGAGCCTAGGTTGTAAATGCCATTGGTTGGCAACTTTTCGGCTAAAAACTGACACACTTTTGCGACATCTTTGACATAAACGAAATCTCGGAGTTGCTCACCGTCTTTGAAGTCGGGGTGATGGGATCTAAAGAGTTTCATTTGGCCTTCAGCTTTTATTTGTCGGTATGTATGAAAAACCACACTGGCCATGCGGCCTTTGTGGTATTCTTTAGGGCCGTAAACATTAAAAAACTTGAGCCCGTACCAATGAGGTGGGCAGCTTGTTTGTTCCAAAGCCCAAATATCGAAGTCATTTTTAGAGATGCCGTAAAGATTCAAGGGTTTTAATTGGCTGCAGAGGCTGTGCTCGTCGTTGTATCCAAATTCACCGAGGCCGTATGTGGCTGCACTGCTCGCATAAACCAAAGGTATCTGCGCTGTGCTACAGATTTTCCAGATTTGTTGGGTGTATTCTAGGTTGAGGTGTGTCAAGATTTCTTGACTTTTTTCGGTGGTATCGGTGCGTGCACCTAAATGATACACCAATTCAATTTCTGAACTATGCACTTCAAACCAAGAAAGAAAATCTTCGCGGTCAATACAGGCAGTATATTTCAATGCTTGCCAATTGGCTTTTTTACTTTCGATTGAAAAGTCATCGACCAAGACGAGTTCATCAAAGCCGGCAGCATTGAGTTCTTGGGCTAAATAGCTGGCAATAAAACCGGCTGCGCCAGTGACAACTATTTTTTTAGAAGAGGCCATTGATTTCAGCGTCAATAGCGGTGATGATTTTTCCGAGGTCTTCTTGGTTTTCAGGGAAACGGTTGTTGTCGACATCGATGATGAGCAATTGCCCTTTATCATAGGTTGAAATCCAGGCTTCATAGCGCTCATTGAGGCGTTTGAGGTAGTCAAGGCGGATGCTTTCTTCGTAGTCGCGGCCGCGTTGTTGGATCTGATTAACGAGTGTAGGAACACTGGCTCTGAGGTAAATCAGGAGGTCTGGGGCAGACACGAAAGAATCCATGAGGTTGAAAAGCGAAAAGTAATTTTCGAAGTCACGGGTAGTCATGAGGCCCATCGAATGCAGGTTGGGCGCAAAGATGAAAGCGTCTTCGTAAATGGTGCGGTCTTGGATGACGGTATTGGTCGATTCTTTGATTTCTTGAATTTGTGTAAAACGACTATTCAAGTAATAAATCTGAAGGTTAAAAGACCAGCGTTGCATATCGTGGTAAAAGTCATTGAGATATGGATTTTGATCCACGTCTTCAAAATGGGTGTCCCAACCATAATGTTTTGAAAGTAAGTTGGTTAGTGTGGTTTTACCCGAGCCAATATTTCCTGCAATTGCAACGTGCATAGTCATTTTTTTTAAAGGACTAAAGTACGACAATTCAATTGAAACGTCAAAAAGTCAAGCTTACATTTTGAGCTTATAAACGTAGATTTTTCCTGCTTTTTGGAAATAGTACTGCTCGTTGAATACTTGAAGAAGTATATCTTGCCCTTCGGGGAAAGCGAGGCTTTGGATGTTTTGAAAAGTAGAGACGTTTTTAAGGGAGTTGTTGGCAGTCATCCATAGCTGATTTTTGATGGAGAAAAGCTGTGCTTGTGGATCAATTTTAAACTGATCGATGAGTGTTAGGTTGCGGTCAAAACGAAAAACCTGGCCATTTTCGAGCAAGCAAA
>JAURHO010000066.1 GCA_030833265.1 Crocinitomicaceae bacterium
ACGCCCAAATCCTAGACTTATGTGCAGGAACCGGAAATATTTCTTTTGAATTTGTGAGCCGCGGTGCAGCATCGGTTTTGGCAATAGACAGCCATCCGCGCTGTGTGCAATACCTCAAGCAGAACACCCAGACGCTGCAAATTGCGTCCGTCATGCAGGTTTATAAATCTGATTGCGTGATTTACTGTAAAAACGCCAAAAACGTCCAATACGACATCATTTTTGCAGACCCGCCCTTTCACCTCGGTTTTCACGAAGAATTAATTGCGCAAATTTTCGACAAAAATCTATTGAGGCCAGATGGTTACCTGATCATCGAACATGGCAAACAAGATGATTTCAGCCAAGAAGCACATTTCGACATTTGTCGTAATTTCGGAAATGTCTACTTTAGTTTTTTTAAACACACTGTATGAAACGTTGTCTTTTCCCAGGAAGTTTTGACCCCTTTACCAAAGGACACGAGGCTGTTGTCTTAAAAGCCCTTGACCTCTTTGACGAAGTTATAATTGGCATTGGCATCAATTCCAAAAAGCAAGGTTTATTTAGTACAGAAAACAAGGTAGCTCATATTACGGCATTGTTTGAAAACCATACCCGCATTCAAGTGCGCACCTTTCAAAAATTAACCGTTGAGTTTTGTAAAGACCTCCATGCTTCACACATCGTTAGAGGGCTACGAGATGGCAAAGACTTCGAATACGAGCGCACCATTGCCCACATGAATCATTCGATTTCAGGCATAGAAACGGTCTTCTTTTTAACCAACCAAGAACACAGTGCCATCAACTCAAGTATCATTCGCGAAATGTACCTCAATGGCGCCGACATTTCTCCTTTTGTAACGCGTCCGGACTTACTCGTTTGACACACATGAACGCAAGACTACTGCCGTTATTTTTTCTAGGTTGCTGCAACTTATTTAGTGCACAAGTCAAGGTAAGAGGCCTTTCTTTTTGGGACAGCCCAAACCTTACCGTTTACCAAACAAGCAATTACCTCAGTAATCAACGCACAAAGCTTTTTGACTTGCAACCAGATAGCATTGGCATTTTTCAATTTGAACTTCCTATCACCGAAATAAAACAGCTGCAAATTTGTAGCCCTGATCGCTGTAGTTGGTTTTACATCCAACCCAATGGGCGCTATATCATTGAATTGCCCGATGACGATGGCCTGCCTAGTCTTTCTGAACAAAAAGAAGTCGAGTTACTTTTTTACCAACTAGACACACTCGATATCAATTATCAAATTTTAGGTTTTGAAGCCTGGATGGACCAATACTTATCTGATATTTATCCGCTTAAAGACCTGCGCAGCAACGAATTCATCACGAAAATTAGGGCCTTTAAAAACGAAGCTGCTCAAGTATACAATAACGACAGCTCTGCCTTTTTAAAGGAATATGTCAAATACTCTATTGGCCTAACCATTGACAATTTCTCTGTAATTGGCGGCCCGACCAAACAAGACAAATTTGCCTTTTATCTCAGCACCGATGCGGTCAATTACCAACAGCCTAAATTCATCGAATTTGCAAAAGCGTTTTATCAAAATTATTTTGATCAACTAGAGGCCACTGCGCGCCTTGAAGCACAAGCTGCTCTAGAAGACAATCAGTTCGAAAAGTACATTGCCGTTTTCCAGAACGACCCCTACATTTACAACCGCGATTGGGCTGAATTTGTGGCTTTTCAGAGCATCTTGGACTTATTAAATTCGCAAAGAATCAATCCTGAACTGGTTTTTAATGGCTTGAAATACCTCAAGGCCAACGCTGCTCAAAACGAGCTCAGAGAAGCAGCAAACTATTTCTGGCAAATCAATAACCAACTTAAAATTGGTAAAAAAGTACCCGAACAATTGCTTGCCGAATTATTGGGAATGGAATTGCCTGCTAACAACATCTGTTTACATTTTTATCAACCCACCAACCAAAAGTGTATTTCGGAAATTGCTGCGCTTCAAAAAGTGGCTGAACGTCATCAATCTGATTTACAAATCATCACTGTTTACCCTTCCGATATCACCTGGACCAAAGCAGATCAAAAAGCTTTTAAAAAAGTAAAGTGGCCAAAAGTAGCTCAAGATCCAGCGTCTGTAATTTGGAATTTAATGGCTTGGCAAAGTGCACCTGCCTATATCTTGATCGATCGCCAACAGCTTGTGCGCTTCATGCCTGCTTTAGGCCCTATCCCAAATGGAAGTGGCCAAACCATAGATACCCAAATCATGCAGTTGAAATAGCTTGATCGCTATTTGATTTCAACCGAAATCAGGATGGATTCTTCTGATTCCTGCGTAAGCATGTAAGGGCTTCCCTGACGCAAAAGCCAATCCATTTGTGCGCCATTCATTTGTCCTTGCTCAATTGAGATTGTTTTAAAGGGGCCTTTCAAAGATTCCGCCGTGCTGGTCATTCCTCTCATCATATACCTTTGAAGGGCCGTGAGTTCATTGGATTTCATTTGTGCTGAACTCAACTTTCCATTGGCTTCTTGGTAAGTGAAAATTCCTGCCTTATTTAGCGCTGCTAAACGCGAAGGACAATCCGTACATGACTTTTCATAGCGTACATAAGTTGGTGCTGCTTGAAGTGCTTTTTTGGCAGGAAGAACGGGCACAGTTTCAAGAGGCAAAGCAGTAGGTTTTGGGGTCAACGCTTTTGGTTTGGTGGTTTGCGTATCCATTTGAACGCCCTGGGCCATTAAAGTCTTGGCTTCAGCCAAACTGATTCTTTTGCCTTGATAATAAGCCACAATAAACGCATCTGTAATGCCTTTTTTAACCGCCAAGCGCTGTCTTTCTTTGGCCGCTGCCAATTGCGAAAAACGACCACTTGCATATCTATACTGACCTTTAGCTGTTTGTGCCTCAATTAATTCTGGTAAACCAAGTTGTTTTTCAGAGAGCAAAGGCCTGTTGTAAACGCCTACCTGCACTGTATAATAAAGCCCTTCTCCTGGCGTTTCAAAAACAGATTTGCGCACTTGTTGCGTATTGGCTCCTTTATTCGCACTCTCAAGCTGAACCGCAGCCGCATAATTCAAGCGCTCACAACCATTATAAGCCACCACAAACGCATCGGCATAACCCAAACGGCGGATCACATTTCTTTGATTGATCGCATCCGTAGAATTTCTAAAATAGCCCGCCATTACTACAGTCAAACCATTTGCTAGCACCCTTCCATCAACCGGACTAAACTCAGTGAACTTATCTGCCGGAATTGGTTTTCTAAAAGCGCCCACTTGTACCCTGAAAACCAAGCCTTGCGGACACGGTAAACCAATCGGAATGGTGGAGCCCGGAGTTTGTTTTTCGAGTTTAAATGCAACTAATTGCCCTTCAGGCAATGGATTAAACCCTGACTCAAAAGCAGTGCGCTCATTTTTAATAGCAAGTTCGTATGGCGGCAAATAACCCATTTCTAATAAAGCCTCAAATTCGGCTTGTTGTGGCTGCGTTCGTATCCTTTGTGCGGTTTTTTGAACTTGCTCAATGGCCACCTGTTGCTGTTCGGCCTTTTCTAAGAGCCTTCTTTGTAATTCTTCTGTTGGCGTTTCTAAATAGATAACCTCCAAATTCTTGATCTCCTCATTCAAGATTGCAATCTGTTCCTTGTAGCGCTCCATCGAATCACGCGTCGCCAAGTACTTCATGTAAGGGAGCCATTGCTCACTCGCTAGTTCTGTTTCTGCTTGCTTGCTTGCCTTTGGCAATTCAATGGCTTGCTCCAGTTCTCCAAGTTGCTTGAATGAAATACTCACACTTGGAATATCGGTTTCGATGAGTTGCCCTTCTTCCCCCTTTAATTGCCTTGAAAGCTCCGCGAGTTTCTCAATCGTTTCAATATTGGTATTTGCTCGTTTCTCCGAATTCGAAATCGATTCCTCCTTTGCTTGATTCTCCGAATTCAAAGTAATTTCTCCCTGAATAATTTGCGATTCTTTCTTTTCAGAATTAAGATTTGATCCTTCATTATTTACCTTCTCAGAATTCGAAATCAATTCTTCTTTCATTTGATTCTCCGAATTAGAAATGAGATCTCCTTCCTTAATTGATTTGAGCAAAACCTCTTGCTGCGCATATTGCGACAAAAGTTCCTCCATGGAAAGAGACAAATCGATTTCTGGCAAATTTTGCTGTTCGGATTGCGACAAATAGGTCTCTTTGAGTGGAGCTTGGTCAAAATTGGCCACATTTACCTCTTGCTCGAGCAGTTTTGCACTCAGCATTTCAATATTGCTATCGCTTAATGCCATTTGCTGCTTGAGCTGCCCCATTCTTTTTTGGGTGGCTTCTTGCTCCTTTTTAGATTGAAGGGCTAAACTATTTTCTTGAATTTTAAGTTGGTCTTGCAGTTTTTGACGATTTTGCTTTTCAACTTGCAGTGCTTTGGCTTGTTCTTGCAAGGCCATTTGCGCTTTGAATTGTCCTGTTTGCAGTGCACTTTCGCCATCGAAGGCCGCAATTTGTAAGTACTTAGAGAGCTCCTGATCGATGGATTCCAGATAACTCAAGATGGAATCTTGCTGATTTACATGTTGCCAAGCTGCAATTTTCTCGTTGGTTTGCTGGATTTTACTCAGTATTTCTAAGTTGGGAATATTGGCCGCCTGATTGATGTCTAGCCAATTCTTGATAAAAGCAAGCTCTTGGCTAATTTGATCGAGATCTTGCTGCCTACCACTGCTGATCAAGCGTTCTCTTTCTGCTAATTTGAGCTCAAATTCTTTGCGCAAGACTTCGGTAAGCCGAACTTGGTTTTCAAGACTGACTTCTGCAGCCAGTAGGGTATCTGTTAGTTGTTCAATGAGCGCTGTGGTATTTGAATTTGTCCATGCAAATTGCGTTAACAAAGGACTGCGCGCCGAAAGTGCTGGTGTTGCAGTATTGAATTGTACTTGCTTGATTTCCTTGGACTGCCATTTGAGCTGAGCCTGAGCGAGCAACTCGACCTGATTTTCGAGGTCGGCTGGAATAATGCTGTTAATGACGGTGTATTTTTCTCGACCGTACTCATTGAGCTCATAGCGCACCATTTGCTTAAGTTGCTCCTGCGCTTTGAGTTCCGGAATGACAAAAGTCGTCTCGAAGGCTTTTGAGGCCCCTTCGAGCTGAATACTCAGTCGGAAACTGCCTTTTGAAGGCAAAACAACGAGATAAGCGCCATTTTCATCGCTGAAAAACGGACCAAATTGAGTTTCGGTATTGAGGTCTGTAAAGCTGAGACTCGCCTTTAACTGTTTGTTGTCGTATTGATTGCTGAAGCTACCCGCAAAAACAAAAGGAATTTGTTTTTCTTGATCGAGCGCTAAACTGTAAATTTCACAACGTCCTGCCTCCCCTGCTCTGGTACTCGCAAAATAAATTTGCCCGCGGGCTCTGTCCATGACATAAAGTAAATCGTCATCGGGGCTTGAATAAGGATAGGAAAGGCGTTCACAAGCGCTACTCATGCCTGTTTGCAGGTCGAGTTTTGCTTCGAATAGGTCATAACCACCTATGCTGTTGGCCTCTGAACTAAAATATAGCGTTTGATGCTCTTCGTCATAGAAACCAAATGCTTCATTTTGTGCGGAGTTGACCACTCCTTCAATTTTGAGCAATTTTGCCCAATTGTTGGCGGCATCTTTCTTCTGAATATATAAATCGAGTTGACCGCTGCCGTCGTCGAGTGCTAAAATCCTGTATTTCATCGCTCGGCGATAACAATAAATAGGTAGCTGTCCTTTTTTTGCATTGTATTTCGGCAACACTTCTGCTGCTTCATAAATGCTATAGCCCTCTTCTGCAAATGGATACTTGGTATAAAATTTCGTGCGTGCTACGTCTTGCGTACTGATAAAAGGTAAGGTTTGAAAATTCTTGAGTTCCAAAGCGCCGCGTTCACATTGTTTGATGTATTCCGCTACGGCGAAGGCTTGTTTCTGATTGGTACTTAGCTTTTCATACTGCTGATAAGCCGTGATCGCTTTTTGAAAGAAATATTGATGTTGAAAAATGCGTGCGCGGTAATAATAAACCAAAGGATCAGCGGGCATTTGATTGGCAAGAATCAAGTCGAAGTATTTGGCTGCATCATTTTGATTGGCGACCTCATACAAGCAATGACCATAGCGAAAATTGTAATCAGGATTGAGCTGATCTTTGGCGAGCAATTGTCTGTAGGCAGGCAAGGCACTCGTATAATCTTTTTTGGAATAACTTGCTGCAGCCTCCTTTTCAAGCAAGGCCTGTTGTTGCCCAAAAGCATGGTCCGGAAGACCAAAGAGCAGTGCGATGAAAAAAATATAGTAAATCTTTTGCAGCAAATTCAGTAAGCTAAACGCTTTACTTACGATTTTTTTGCAAAAAGGTTCATGCGATTTTCTGTCCGATTTCGGAGGCGTTCAATGTTCTTGCGATGCGCCCAAATAACAGATACACCAAGGATAATCGTAAAGACAATCATGATCCGCGTATCATCGTGAATGAAGTAATAGGAAACTACCGGAAAACATAGCGCTGCAGTCATGGATCCGAGTGAGACATAGCCACTACTTACAAAAACAATTAAGAAAATTGCCAAGCAAACCGCTGCTGCTGGGGGGTTGATACCTATAATTACACCGAGTGAAGTAGCAACACCCTTCCCGCCTCTGAACTGTGCAAAAATCGGGAAAACATGGCCGAAAACAGCAAAAAAAGCTGCTGTAAGTTGTAAAATCAAGAACTCATCTTTGTAGCCTGCAAACCAACACGATGCAAAAAAGTAAGGCAGGCAACTGGCAATAGTTCCCTTTGCAACATCGACTAACAGCACCAACCAACCGTAGCGTTTACCGAGCACGCGAAAGGTGTTTGTCGCACCCGCATTTTTGCTGCCGTGCTCACGGATGTCAATGCCCTTGAAGTATTTTCCGACCCAAACTGCACTTGGAATAGAACCGAGCAAGTAAGATAAAACAATGATCAAAAAGAGTAATTCCATACTATTTGTTCAATAAATAGGAGCGTAATTTAGCTAAAATTGCCGAAGCTGCAGTCTCATCTATTGGCTCATACTTAAAGTTTTTTGACTGACGCTTTTCAGCTTTGATATTCTCAATGGCTGTAAGCACCGCTTTATCTGAGCTGTAAAAAGACAATAAACCATCCTTTTTATCTTGCTCATAAGACAAGACATAGCGCGTATTATCAAAGGTTTGAAGCTCCCAAATAAGACTCGGATTGCATTGATCTGAGAAGCATTGCACATAACATTGCGTCAGTTCAACCGGCTGATTGATGGCCTGGCCATTGATGCTAATTAAACCTACAGTTTGCGCTGCACTGAGAAGCCCTTTGTCGTTCTTTTTCGCAGAGGGTTTGTCACTGCCAAAACTCTCTAGAACGAGACCACTCAGGATAAAAGTTTGCTGCAGGCCAGCCGGCATTTTTTTGAGTTTCTCTTCATCAAAATCTTTGAAGACTTCTTGCGCTTCTTTGGCATTGGACCAATATGAAAGACTATTTCTGAGGCCATAGATTGGCTTTTTCATGCCCCACTCCGTTGCATTTTCAGAAGCTTTAAATTGATCGGCCATCGTATTGAGAATGCTGTTATCTAGCGGAATTTGCACCTTGGCATTGGCACTGATTCTGGTTTTATTGAGTGTGCGGTCATAGGCTATTTTACCGTAGAGGTCTACTTTAAATTCTCCGGTTTCAATACCTAAATTGATGGCGCCGAAGCCCGCAAGCTCACAAGTTTCTGCATCGAGTACAAGTAAATTGGACAACGAATCTGTTCGGTCAAGACGCGCTTTGCTTCCTAACTCAAATTGCTTGCGTGCGACATTATACTGAATGTAGCCCGATGCACTGAAAACACTTGGATCTTGTGGGCCTTCCTTGACCGACAAGAAAGCCGGATAAATGCGCAAGCTGTCTTTGCGTTCAGTCTCACGCCAGACAAAACCAACCGCTAAATTTCTGCCGGCAGCATCTTTGGGGTTTTCTAAGATTGGAATTTGAATTTGCTTGGCAAGAACGGTGTCTTTGAAAGCCATCCAAGATTTATTGTATTGGCAAGGATGCGCCAATTTGGTAGACCCATCTAACATAAGGCCTGGGTGGCTAGCTTCTACACGTACTTTACCGTAGTAGGCAAATTCTGGACTGAGTTGGAAGCTCGCTTTTTCAGCAACGTTTCCTTCGGCTACGGTCTTGGTTTGCTCATAGCCTATTTTAGCCATCTGGATGGTCGTTCTGACAGAATCGCGGTCATAGTAAGGATACCAACCATTGCCACTGTAAGCAAAACGGCCATCAATATGGATATTTGCCTGCTCAAAACGATGGAACTTGGTGATGTAATTGGCTAATACTTTGGCATTATTTAAGGAATCCATGGCGGCTGCTTTGCGAATCCTGACGCGAGATGAATCCGGGAAAATTCGGGCATCACCGACCTGAATGACGTTCTGGTCGATGTGCGGCGTATCACCAAGGTCACCAAGTTACCGCTCTTGGTTGACATTGACACGGGATTCGGTTCGGCTTTTAACATCTCGCGTTCCGTTTCGGAAATGGAACGGGCAGG
>JAURHO010000067.1 GCA_030833265.1 Crocinitomicaceae bacterium
AATGCGGCTTCGAATTCGGGTGCTGCTTCGAACGAAGCTAAGAGTTCTTCTGGGAAAGGGAATTCGGATGGTGCTTTGACTGGTAATTTGAGACCTGCTTTTTCAATTTCGAGGGCTTCGAATAAGTAAGAACGGATTTCGTCTTGCTTTTCTAGAATTTGAGAAAGATTGGTGAAGCGCAACATGCGGAAAGTTTGTGCATTTTCTGAAGGTGCCACAAGCATTTTGTGGTCATCGGCTAAAAGTGGGCCTTTGAAAAACGAGAAGCCGCAGTTGTCTTTGAAACTAAAAATCATGGCCACATTTTTATTGTTATGGCTATAGCAAGGTCCGCCCCACTTCATGGTTTCTTCGGTAAATACACTAAGTGCAATGCTTCTAAGCGCAGCAATTTCTTCAGAATAAACCCGCACTGAACAAGCGTCAGTGGCAAATTTAGAGCAGCGCCCGCAGCCGTCGGCTAGATAAACATCGATAGATTGTGTCATTTTCATACAGTAAAATTACAGCAAAACATTTACAGTGCTTACCTGTTGAGTATATTTGCAGCATGAATTTAAAACAAGTTCCTTTAGACAAACTCAACGCACTCAATGAAGGCACACTCATGGAGGCCTTGCAAATTGAATATATTGAAATTGGCCCCGATTTCGTGCGCGCCAGCATGCCAGTCACGCACAAAACCAAACAACCCATGGGCCTTTTACATGGTGGTGCCAGTGCCGCACTCATGGAAACCGTCGGTTCGTTAGGGTCAGTTTTATTGATTGATCCGGATACGCATTATTCGGTTGGGCTTGACATCAGTGCCAACCATGTAGCTGCAGCCAAAGAAGGGCTTGTGATTGCGACAGCCAAGTTGGTACATGCCGGGCGCAAAACCCACCTATGGAACATCGAGGTTCGCGACGCAGCAAGCAATCGGCTCATTTCACACGGCAAACACACCGTGATGGTTTTACCTAAAGAAAACTAATATGCTTTATTACCGTTTTCCAGGAGAAGATATTGTTCGTGTAAACGGTGATTTCATTGAAGTCGATAACTTTGATATTCAAGGTTTTATTATCACTGACTTCAATCAAAAAAAGAAGTATGTTTTCCAGGAAGCTGCACCTCAAAGTGCCCAGCAAGCCCCCTTGCCTTTTTGCATTGATGAAGCGGCTTATTTAAAGCAGGCCTCACAGCTCATCAAAGATCTAAATCATGGGATTGCCGATAAAATTGTTTTCTCACGCGTCAAAGAAGCGGAGCTTGGGCCAACAAGCCCCGAACAGTTGTTTGAGCGCATGTTAAAAGCGTATCCGCAAGCTTTAGTCTATTATTTTCACGATACCTGCATAGGTTCTTGGTTGGGTGCCAGTCCTGAAATTTTACTCGAGAGAACACCCAATGCCTTTAGAACGATGGCCTTGGCGGGTACTAAATTAGCCGGCGAGAACCGAGACTTCACCTACAAGGAATACAACGAGCACGCTTTGGTCACTGAATTTATTGAGGGGCAATTGAAGCAAATTCCGGGTGCTCAGCTTCAAGTATCTGCACTTTCTGAATACAGTCAAGGGCCTGTGACGCATTTATTACAAGAACTTACTTGGCAAATGTCGCAAAGCACCTTGCCACTTTTACTCAAGTACCTCCACCCTACACCTGCTGTAGCAGGTCTTCCGCAGAAAGTAGCGGTGCAATACATCAATGCAACGGAAACCCATGACAGAGCTTTTTATACTGGAATCATTGGCAATTTGGTAACGGGCCAAGAAAAGCTTTTTGTCAATTTGCGTTGTGCGCAGGTTCAAGGAGAGAAACTCTTCATTTATGTCGGCGGCGGTTTTACACCAGATTCAGTTGCTGAACAAGAGTGGCAAGAGACAGAAAATAAAAGCAAAACCTTGTTACAGCTGCTCTGAAATGCAGTAAATTTGCCCCATGCAAAGCAGCGATAAAATTTTGGTCCAATGGCTCGCCACACGAACAGCTCAGGCCGGAATTCAATACGTTGTGTTGTCGCCAGGCTCTAGAAATGCACCTTTTGCCATTGCTTTTGATGCACACCCCGACATCCAAACACTTGTTGTCCACGATGAGCGTGCAGCAGCATTTGTAGCGCTTGGCCTCGCACAAGAAACCCAAAAACCAGTAGCGCTTTGCTGCACTTCGGGTTCAGCCTGCCTCAATTATTATCCTGCTTTAGCAGAAGCTTACTATAGAAATATTCCTTTACTTGTACTGACCGCAGACCGACCTGCCGAATGGATCAATCAGGGCGACGGACAAACCATCGTGCAACGCGAGGTTTTCAAGAACCATGCACATGCTTACCTAGAACTTGACGAAAGCAGTTTTGAACTCAATCGGGCCACCGAAGACCAGTTGCAGCAAACACTTGAACGCTTGCATGCGAGTTGGAAAGGCCCCATTCATATCAATGTTGGGCTCAATGAACCATTGTATCAGCAAGCAGCCTTACATACTTTTGAAAATTACCAACCAAGCGCCGAAAAAAACCAATCTCAACTACCCGATTTCAGTTTATTGAACGGTAAAAAAATCATGGTTTTAGTCGGGCAAATGGCGCCTAATGCACAATTTGAACAAGCACTCATTCGTTTTTCTAACTGGAGCAACGTAGTGGTTTTGGTCGAGAATACGTCAAATGTGCAGCACGAGCGCTTTAACGCTTGTATAGACAGAAGCCTCAATGGCATAACCACTGAAAACCCTGATTTTCATCCGGATATTTTGATCAGTTTTGGTGGCGCTGTTGTCTCAAAAAGAATCAAAGCTTATTTGCGCAAAAATAAAGCCGCCCTTCATTGGCGAGTTGCCCCTGATTTTCCAGACATGGATACGTTCAGATTGGATACCACCTTTTTTAATGTCCCAGAATCAGATTTCATGTTTGCCCTTGAAAAGCATGACTTAAATCTGCATTCTTGCAACTACAATGCAAAATGGAAAGCCATTGACTACATAGCCAAGGACAAGCAAGCGCAATTTGAAACGCCGGCAGCAATCCTTACAGATTACGACGTGTTTTCAGCCTTCTTCGAGCTTGTTGAAGGCCCTGCAGTTTTGCACATGGCGAATAGTTCGGTGGTGCGTTATGCCCAACTTTTTGACCCCATTACAGGTTTGCGCTATGAAAGCAATCGGGGCACCAGCGGTATAGACGGCTCCGTTTCAACTGCCGTGGGTGCTGCTTTAGCCTCACCTGACACAAAGCACTACCTCATAGTTGGAGACATTTCCCTGATTTATGACAGCAATGCATTTTGGACAAAGCCTTTTCCAAAGAATCTCAAAATTATCGTGATTCAAAATAAGGGCGGCGGCATTTTTCAAATCATTCCAGGGCCAGCAGCTTCCCCTTTGCGCGAGCAATATTTTGAAGCCACGCATCAGACTTCACCAGCAGCGGTCATCAGAGGTTATGGTTTTGAGGTGCAAGAAGCGCATTCAAAAGCAACCATTTTAGAAGATTTATCGGCATTTTTAGAACCGACAAACCCAATACAAGTCATACAAATTGAAACTGCTCAAGATGAAAACGCAGTAGTTTTAGACCAATTTTTTACTTTTTTAAAGACAAACGCATGAACCAGTTTTTAGATTATTTCTCAATTTTAAGCACTTCAGTAGGGCTCACCTACCTACTGATTTTAACCCTACTTGAAATTGTACTCGGTATCGACAACATCATCTTCATTTCGATCATCACCGACAACCTTCCTAAAAACAAGCAAAAAAGTGCGCGCCTCATTGGCTTGAGCCTTGCACTCATCATCCGAATCATCATGCTTTCTTTGGTTTCTTGGATCATGACCCTCGACAAAGAACCACTTTTTACCATTTTAGGGCAATCCTTCACCGGACACAGCTTGGTCTTACTCGTGGGAGGCTTATTCTTGATTTATAAATCAGTTGGTGAAATGCACGCAAGTGTCAAAGGCGAAGCGCATGAAACCGAAAAGAAAACCAAAGGCACTTTCAATGCTGCCGTTTTTCAAATTGTCGTGGTTGACTTCATTTTTAGTTTTGACTCCGTGATTTCAGCTATAGGCATGACCAACGACATTCAACATGAAGCCCACGGTAATCCTTTGATCATTATTGTTTTAGCCGTGCTTATTTCGATGTTAATTATGATGTGGTTCTCGGGGCCGATTAGCCGCTTTATCAACGAAAGACCAACCATCAAAATGATTGCGTTGTCCTTTTTAGTAGCGATCGGTATCATGCTCATTGCCGAGGCCTTTGGAGAGCACTTACAAAAAGGCTACATCTATTTTGCGCTCGTTTACGCCCTCATTGTTGAAATGCTCAATTTGCGCATGCGCAAAAATCAAAAGAAATGAATCGCCAAGAGGCGCTGATTACTATTGGTTTTGAGGCAAACAGCCTACCCGACCTCGAAGCAATTCAAGATGCTTTAGAAGCGCTGTTTTTTGACATCAAACAACGTCTTTACCGCTCTTTTGACCAGGTCTTGCTCTATTCTAAATTTGAAAAAGAACTTTTAAGGTTTTTAAAAGCTGAGCATATCCTGCTTGAGAAGCAGACGATTGCGCTTTCTTCAAAAACAGAACGAACGCCAAGTACAGTTTTTAGCCCTTTTTCAGCTGCTGAAATTGATTTAAATGCGCTACTCGAGCAACTCAAGTTGTTTCAAAAACAAAGGGCGCTCCTTCAAACACAGCTTTATAATTGTCCGGATGCATCTGCGCTATTGCTACTCATGGAAGAGGCCAAACTACTTTTTCAGAACTGGTTTGAAATATGGCCCAGACTAAACTTAGATACCGAACAACCTGTTAAACTCTCTCAAATTCTTGATGCACAGACCTTCTTTACGGAGTTGCAAGCGTTAACCCGAACAGCTCAGCATACAACAGGAATTAACCTAACTGAATTCAAGATTTTACTTGCTTCAAAGCCTCAGTTACTCCATGAAATATTGCGGATAAAAGCTACCCTTGAAAAACTTAAAGCTTAGGTTCCGCTACTCAATTAAAGATCTCCACCGCCTTCAAAGCCTGAACTTTTGGCCTTATTAGAGATTTCTAGTTTGCCGAATTTATAGCTCGCTGAAACATAAACCCGACGCGTGAGCCATTTGAACTCACCTTCTTGTTGTACGCCAGGACGGTCTACAGAGAAATAAAAACCTTGGCGATTAAACACATCTGTCACACGGGTTCCAAGTGTCCATTTGCCGTTGGCTAATTTCTTTTCAAATGCAATGTCTACCGGCCCCTGTCTTTGGGCAATGCCTTGAACCGTTACTCTTGGCCCATTGTAATTGACGCTCAACTGAACAGTTGCCGTCTTTTTCCAGAACTCATAAGATGTATTCCATTTCACATTGTGATTGAATCCTTGACGGTTTGGCAATGAAGCTTGATTGGTGATGTACCACGTGTAATTCGAATTATAAGAAAGCGTGCTGCGCAATGCTGCAATGGGTTTAAACATCAGCACTGCTTCAAAACCCAGTGCTTTTGTTTCTGCAATATTCATAAAGGTAACAGCACTAGTTCCGTTAGTATAAAACTCTTTAACACGTGAAATGACGCCCGTAGAATTGCGGTAATATAGGGATGAACTTAAGGTGAATTTCTTTTTCTCAAGGGAATATGCTAAATCGAAAGAATGAATGAATTCGGGCTTTAAATATGGATTTCCTTGTCTGAGGTTAAATGGATCTGAATAATTGGTGAACGGATTCAGTTCGTCGGCAGCAGCACGCTTAATGCGTCTGGAATAGCTAAAGCTCAGCTCAGATTTAGGCTTAAGTTCATAACGGAGATGCCCTGAAGGAAAGAAATTAAAGTAGTCATTGACAATGCGGATAGAATCGGAAATGAGATTCGGAATTTGGTAAGCTTGCTCAACCCTCAGACCACCTTGAACCTTAAAGCGATTGAATTGCTTGCCCACAACGCCGTAAGCGCTGAAAATCTGCTCTTTATAGCCATAAAGAAAATTAGCGAGCGTATCTTCATTAAAAAGCTGTGTCATCGTATCTCTGGACTCTGAATAGGTATCGACAAGCTGATCGCGCAGAATGGCCTTTAAACCGGCCTCTGTGCGAATACCGAGATCAGGGAATAAATAAGTGAGGTCTGCTTGAGCAGTTGTAATTAGGTTTTTATCGACGTTAAAGAGTTGTTGTTTAATTTGCGCCCGATTTAAAGCAAGCGTATCTGGTGAATAATACGTATTGGTGTAAAAACCTTGGGTGTGCTCTTCTCCGATCGACTGATTGAAGTCAAGGGTGAGGTTGCCACGGTTTTCTTTGAAGTCGTGTTTGAAATTGAAACTGAAATCATAGTTGGTGCGGTTTGATGGATCGTAAGAAGATCTGCTCCAAAGATTGATCACTTGGCCGTTGGTGTCAAGTTGACCGTTCCAAAGTTCACCTGTGCGGTCTCTCCGACCAGTGGCGCCCGTAAAAATGACTCCCATGGTGTTTCTTGGATTGAGGTTGATATCGGTACCCACTCTGAATGTTTGGCCCGCATCGAGGTCTGAACCAATGCGGTTTTGATCTAAAATAAAAAGATTGCTACCTGTTCCTTGAATGATGTCGTTGTAGTTGTTGCGAAAACCTTCTAAATAACGGGCATTGTAGGTGCCAAATACATTGATGTTGCCATTGCGATAACTCAAGGAAAGATTTCCTTCTCCGACATTTCCCGTTTTGAGATCGCCAGAGGCAAGGTTCGTAGAAACCAAGCCATTGAATCCTAAGAGCTTGTTTTTCTTGAGAACAATATTGATAATCCCGGAAGTGCCATCTGGGTCATATTTTGCAGATGGGTTGGTCACAATTTCGATGCGCTCGATAGAATTAGCTGGCAAGGCGTCAAGCAAGGTTTTTCCGTTTCCACCACTCAATGAACTGGGTCTGCCATCAATTAAAATAGTCACGCCACCTGAACCGCGCAAGAGCACGCCGCCATCTTGATCTACTTCTACTGAAGGCAAGCGGTTGAGAATGTCGTTAGCTGTACCACCACTGATATTGAGGTCTTCAGCGACATTGTACACTTTTTTATCGATACCAGTTTCCATGACATCTTTGGAACCTTTTACGACAATATCTTTGACATCTTGGGTTTTTATTTTTTGCATCCGGAGCGTACCAAGGTGCAAATTGCTTTGGTTGGCGTTGAGTTGAAGCGCAGAAATTAGTTCTGTTTCATAGCCCGTCAAATTGAGTTTTAGGTAGTAGGTGCCTGGGGCAATTGGCAATTCAAATTTGCCATCTGAGTGAGAAATGGTAGCGGCCACAAAAGAAGAATCTGAGGGCTTATAGGCCTTGATGGAAACGTATTCTAGTGGTTTAGCTGCCTCGATGGAGATAATTTTTCCGGTAATTGTGCTGAGCCCTTGCGCTAAAAAATGAGGCGCATTGAAAAGAATAAAAATGAAAAAGGGTAGCTTTTTAAGGAGAGACAATCTGAACATAGCGCAAAAATACGCATTAAGTTTCCCAAAATCACTTATATTTGCGTTTCAAAATTGAAACTATGATTGATCAATTGAGCTTCGACGACCTCAAAAACAAGTTTAACCAAAACAAAAATTTCAAAATTGGAACCTACGTTGTAGGTGGTTTACTTGCAGCCATTATTTTATATTTCTCTTACCGCCAATTCATTTGGGGCCCGGCCAACGAGAAATCTAACGACGGTTGGTGGGTAGCACTCAACTACATTTCAAAAGATTCAACAGACCAAGCTATTCGCGTGCTTGAGCCTTTCGTTAAAAACAACGATGGCAAAACTGGTGGCGAAATTGGTCAGTACCTTCTCGGCAAACAATACATGAAAAAAGGCAATTATGTGGCTGCCTTAAAAATGTTAGAAGACGTCAACCTTAACGACACTTACGTTTCAACAATGTCTCTTGGTCTTCAGGCCGATTGTCATTCACAAATGAAGCACTACGATCAAGCACTTGAGCTTTACGTATCAGCTGCCAACAAAGAAGAAAACGAGTTTACGACACCAATGTATCTCTTCAAAGCAGGTTTACACGCCGAGAAACTCAACAAAAAAGAAGACGCGCTTGCTCATTACCAACGCATCAAAGACGACTTTCCAAACTACGCTAGTACGAAAACTATCGAACGCTACATCGCGCGCTGCGCAACTAAATAATATTCTATGGCGACTGCAGGCAAAAATTTATCCGCCTTCGATCCTATTCAATTTCAAAACTGTGCCGATTTTCGAATCGGCATTGTTGTTTCTGAATGGAACGGACACATCACCGAACGCTTATTAGCAGGAGCGCTTGCTGTGCTTTCTGAAATTGGCCATGACACCAGCAAAGTACATGTGTCGCATGTGCCTGGTGCTTTTGAACTACCACTTGGTGCACAATATTTAGCGAGCCAAGATCAGTACGACGGCATAGTAGCTATTGGCGTAGTGATTCAAGGTGAAACCAAGCATTTTGATTTTGTTTGTTCTGGAGCTACTCAAGGTATTATGGAGGTGATGCTAAAATTTGATAAGCCCGTTGCTTATTGTTTATTAACCGACAATCACATCC